>CAZOWD010000118.1:4024-6280 GCA_964583225.1 uncultured Verrucomicrobiales bacterium
GCTCACCACTTAAACCAGCGACCAATTCTCGATCAAACTCGACAAGACACACCCGTTTGAGCAATGCGGAATACTGGCTAGCATCGATGCTTTCCAACTCCTTCAACGCCTCCCGACGGTGTTCGCGACTTTTCCATCGGAAATAAAAAACCGCCAGTCCCCAAGCCAGTAAAAACACAAGGAGCAACAAAACCACCCACCACCCCGGTGCCAATGGCCACCACGATACGGGGTCAGGCACGACAATATCGTGCATCTGATCAAACCCAGGCACCTCACCCGCCTGCTTTATTTCTTCAGCGTGCATGACTCCCCTTTCTTTTTTGACCACTCGCAGCACCCAACAAATCGCGAATCTGATCGACTGGATCTAGCGCAGTTTGAATCGGTAATAATGGAATCGATCGCCCGTGAGCAATTTCCTGCATCCACGCCAACCTATCTTGAAAATCCTCGGCAAATGCCATGCGCGTTTTTCGATCATTCGTGTCAATTTCGAGTTGCACACCACCGTCTGCCATCGTGAGTTTCCCCGCTTCGGGAAGCTCGGCTTCGAGCGGATCATACACAAATGCCGAAATCACATCGTTGTGCGCACTGAGCAAGGTAACGAGACGTTTTGTCTCTTCATTCATTCCAAATCCATCACCGACAAGACAAATCAAGTAGTCGTGTTTGGCAATTTGAACGGCCTCAGACAACGCTTTATTGAGCATTTCCGAACTATCGGGGTGAGCATCCTCTTTCTTCTTTATCCCCAACGCATGGTTCATTTTCACTAAGGCACCTAACATCTCACGCACGCGTCCACGGCTCCGATGCGGTTTAACGCTTACTATTTTTTCATCGTTGTAAAGCAACGCACCCACTCGGTCCCCCTGCGCAAGCACTCTCCATGCTCCGACCGCTGCCACCTCCGCCGCCACCACAGATTTCATGGCACGCCGACTTCCAAAAAACATCGTGGACCGCTGATCCACCACAAACAGCACCGGACGATCCCGCTCCTCGGTGTAAACTCGCACGTGAGGCGACCGCATCCGCGCCGTCACCTTCCAATCCATCGTTCGGACATCGTCGCCCGGCAGGTAGCCACGGATTTCTTCAAAATTCAACCCACGCCCACGCAAACGAGATGCGTGACGCCCCGCTAAAATACTCTGAATCGGCTGTTGGGGTAAAAAACTAAACCCACGCGCCTTCGCTGAGAGCCGAACGAGCTCGTTTAAATCAGCATAAATAGATGGGTTTGTTTTCATAAACACAACGACTATCCTACCGCTACTTGAGCAACGAGTTTTTTCAATATTTCACTCGAACTTACACCATCGGCTTGAGCTTCATAACTAGGCATGATCCGGTGACGTAAACAGTCGTAAACAACCGCCTGAATGTCATCGGGCGTAACATAATCTCGACCGTGCAACCACGCGTGGGCACGAGATACTTTATCGATCGCTAACCCGCCACGGGGGCTGGCGCCAACGTCGATGAGGCGACCCATCTCTTCACCATACCGCTCGGGATACCGAGTGGCCGAAATGAGATCCACGATATACCGATCCATGTTTTCAGCCACTGATACCGACTGCACTTCCTGGCGCGCCTTAAAAATCGTTTCTTGAGAAATAAGCTCTTGCGACGCTTCACGAGTCGCCTTGCCACGCCGTTTTTCCTCCCCTCGCACCAACTGGATAATTTTCATCTCATCATCCTCCGAGGTGTAATCGATATTTACATGCATCAAAAATCGATCCATCTGAGCCTCGGGCAATGGATAAGTCCCCTCTTGCTCCACGGGGTTTTGAGTAGCTAACACCATAAACAATGGAGGTAACTGGTGGGTTTCACTTCCCACGGTCACCGTGCGTTCCTCCATCGCCTCCAAGAGCGCCGCTTGAACTTTCGCCGGTGCGCGGTTTACCTCATCCGCCAAAATTAAATTTCCAAAAATGGGTCCTTTCTGAAACTGAAAGGAACCTTTTCCACCCTCTTCAAAATACATATCCGCCCCTGTGATATCGGCGGGTAAGAGGTCGGGAGTAAACTGGATCCGACTAAACTCCGCTTCCAGATTTTTAGCTAACGATTTAATCGCTCGGGTCTTCGCAAGCCCCGGAAGCCCCTCCATCAGCACATTGCCATTTGAGAGGAGCGCTAAAATCAACCGTTCCACCACGGCCTCCTGGCCAATGATCGATTGCCCCACTCGGGCTTGAAGTTGTTGGATAGTTTCAAGAGTGTTCATAATAATTA
>CAZOWD010000119.1:0-6240 GCA_964583225.1 uncultured Verrucomicrobiales bacterium
ATATTTTTGAGCGACAGGGTTGACGATGAATGGGATTAGAGCCGTGGGGGAAACTGAAGATTCTGTTTGAAAACGAACCACTCTATCTTTGATTAAAATCCGCCCTTTAATAGAACCGCTGGGAAGATCCGCTTTTAGGTTGGTCAGAAAAACATTGGTTCCCTGTAGCGAAATCTCTGTTTGAAGGTGGTTTATTTGGGTGCCTAAGTAGGTGAAGTTTGACGCTTGGGTTTGTCCCATTAACTCGACTTTTGGGTGGTCGGGGGAAGACACGTCAAATGTTCCTGTGCAGGAAATTCTGGGCGGGGTGGAGAAGGTGAGTTCGGGCAATCGCTGCACTTTGGATAGCTTGCGGAGCAGCATTTGCACATGTAGCGATGACTTTATTTTAAAACGGCCTTTGCGAGAACTCGGATAAAAATCAGCTTTGGCTGAAATTCTTCCCGCACCATCTCCGAAGGTTATTTTGTCTAAGGTGATGATCTTGTTGTTGTAGTCGCCACGAATATCAATATCATGAAGTGTTACGTCATCGCGAGACAGCATTTCAGACGTGAGCGAAAACTCAATGTGGGATGAATCTGGGTCGTCTAAGTCGCTTTCTACATAGATGCTGAGGTGAGGCGGTTTTCCTTTTGGCCAACTCCAGTGGCTGATTTCTTGGATGATGTGCGCAATAACCTTAATGCGTTTGATGTGTTCTTTTTGATCGTCCAGACTGGATTCTTTGGATGGTTTGCCGAAGTGGCGACTCCAGAGATGCGCGTCGATTGTGAGATCAATTCCAGCGGCAACTCCAGAAATGTTTTGAGCCGTTATTGTGCTTCTGTTGGGGAGACGAACTTCACCGTCCAAATCGGTGATAATAATCCGTGGCCCGTTGGGGTCATGGGGGTCGATGGGAAGCGAAACATCGGCATTAAGCAACGAAACGTTGTTTACTCGGAGTTTTCCCCGCATCAACTTTGTTTTATCGACGTCCACCGTGAGGCTTTCCAACGTGGCGATCACATCCTCACGGGTTGGGTCGGAATAGATGCGAACGTTCTTTGCGATAAGCCCTTTGGAGGGCGAGTAGTAAAGTTTATCAAAATCAGCAACGATGCCTCGGTGTTCCAACTCTTGAGCAATGCGATACCTCCATTTGCTATTGAGTCCAGCCTGATTGAGATAATAAACAAAACCTATGGATCCTCCCAAAGAGATCCCGAGCACCACCAAAATGGTTAGTCGGAGATTTTTGAGAATCCTTCTATATAACATTGCAATGCGAGGCTAACCCGAAAAACGATAAAAGTAAAATCTCGTTATTCCGTATCGGAGTCAATGATTTCTCCCGCCTCAATGGCCGCCATACGCAATTGTTCCTCCTCGTGAGAGTGAATCTGTAAGCTCGCTTGGACGTTGTGTCGCGCTGCTGCCGCTTTCATGACGTTCCGAATGGCGCTGGCGGTGAATCCATTTCTACCAATCAGCAATGCCACATCGGACTGAGCCACAATTAAGCGGAAGCGAATGTGTTTTCCATCCACCTCGCCGACTCGGAGCTGAGCTTGATCCGGGTGTTTGATAAATTGTAATGTGATGAACTGGAGAAAGTCTCTAATCTGGTCCGTTGTCTCACGCATGGGAGTAGAGTGAAATCGGATTGTCCAAATGTCGAGCCAAACTCAACGAATACCGCACGAATAATCGTGATTGAAAATTCTTGGCAAGAAATCCCTGTTCGTTACTATTCTGTCGCCTCTCCAAGAGGGCATCTTTCAGAGAAGAAAGATTTTAATACCAAGCCAATTTCAACGCCCAATTTTAGATATTTATCATGAGTTTATCCCATTTAGCTATAGCCAAAACAGACGACCTGCCGATTAAACACGAGGGTGAAGTTCATAGCGGTAAGGTGCGTTCCGTCTACTGGCTAACTCCAGAAGATAGTGCGCGGATCATCGCTGAGCGTGGGTATGACGTGGTTCCTGACACTCAACTGGCAGTCATGGTGATTAGCGATCGCATTTCGGCTTACGAAATCATCTGGCAAGGTGAGGATGGCTTACAAGGCGTTCCTGGAAAAGGAGCGTCATTAAACGCAACAGCACTGCACTGGTTTAAAGAATTTGAAAAAGCGGGGTTGGCTGGAAATCATATTTTGGAATCGCCTCATCCGCTCGTTTGGATTGTGCAAAAGGCTAAGCCTGTGATGGTTGAGGGGATTGCTCGGCAGTATATCACGGGCAGCATGTGGCGCGGATATAAAAATGGAGAACGCAGCATTTGTGGTATCCCGCTTCCAGAAGGATTGGAAAACGGACAGAAACTCGACAAACTTTTGATTACTCCATCAACGAAAGGAATACTCAAAGGGATCCCAGGCGTGCCTGAGAAAGATGATGTTGATGTATCTCAAAAACAGATCATGGACAATTTCGAAGCATTTGCCTTTGAGTCTCCAGACGACGTAAAACGTTACGAAACCTTACTTTCGGAAGGGTTTCATATCATTGCGGATCAGGCTGAAAAAGCTGGTCAACTCCTCGTGGATACGAAGTTTGAATTTGGTTACATCCCCAATGCCTCAGGCGATGGTGTTTCTATGATTTACATTGATGAGGTGGGAACTTTGGATTCCTCGCGTTACTGGGATAAAGCTTCCTACGCTGAAGGAAAGATTGTGGAAAACTCAAAAGAGATGTTCCGCAAATTCCTCTGTGATTCCGTGCCTGATGCCGATGTGCTGTTAAATAAACAACGCATGGATGAGCGCGAAGAATTAGGGAAAACGTTTAAAGTGCCCGTGGAGGCGCTTATGGCGACCAGCGAGCTTTACAAAAACATCGCGGAGCAGCTAACAGGCGAGCCAATCCCTGAGATTTCTCATGCTAGAGAAGAAATTATCGAGTCGCTCGCAGCCTTTGGCATTGTGGAGCAATAGATCCATCGCCTTTTTTTTTACTCCCGCTGGTTCCATTTTTCCTTTTTGGAAAGATGAAAAATTACGGGGCTGGCGGAGGGACTACCGCTTGAAGAGTGAGCGCAATCAACGTGAAAATGAGCGCAGCGGCGGCGAACCACGGGAAAAACTCGGTGGACGTCACGATGCTCTGTTGCTTGATGTCTGTTTTTTCGAGTTGATCGATGCTCTGGAAGGTTTCTCGAAGTTTATCTGTGTTTTTGACGCGGAAATATTCGCCATGGGTGATTTTGGCGATTTTTTCTAAAGTTTCTGTATCGAACTCCTGTTGCGGATGCGCTTGGCGACCATTGTAGAGCCTTCCTTCTTCCGTGCCGATGGCGATGGCGTAGATTTTAACACCGAGTTTTGCTGCGTGTTTGGCGGCTTCTATCGGGGAAAGTGGCCCTGAGTTATTTGATCCATCGGTGACAAGAACAATCACTTTGCTTTTGGATTCGCGCCCGTAAAGTCGGGTGGCCGCCTCGGCAATGGCAGAGCCAATGGCGGTTCCTTGTTCTTGGATGAGTCCGGGTTTGAGTTCTCGCAATTTTTCCTCGATGAGCCAGTCGTGTTCAAGGGTGATGGGACTTGTGACGTAGGGGCGACCAGAAAATGCGATAATGCCGATCCGGTCATGAGGGCGTTCGCGGATGAAGTTTTCAGCGGTTGCTTTCGCTACCGTAATTCGCTGCACACTATGCCCATTGAGTTTGAAGTCGGAGATTTCCATTGAGTAGGAAATATCGATAGCGAGAATGATATCGACGCCACTGGCTTTGCGTTCGGTGTAGTGTTCGTTGATCTGGGGGCGTGCTAAGGCGATGATGATGCAGGCGAGAGCCAGAATAATGAGGGCAAAAGAGATAACGCCTAGGTTGCGCTTTGGCTTTTTGCCGAGTTTTTCAAGAATCGAAAGAGAGGAATAGGTAATAGAAGATGGTGCGCCAATCCGCCTGTTCAAAAAAAACAGCGGTATGAGAAGTGGCAGGGCAATGAGCCACCACGGATTGGCAAAGGTGAAGGGCATTCAGGGTGGAGAGTTCTTTGAGTCGATCAGCGTTAGTTTTTTTGGGGGGTGGGTGGAGGATGAACGCTGATCGAACTTTTTTGAACTCAAAAAGAGAGTTTTTATTTTGCTAAAATACCAAACTCTGCAGCGCCTGCGTAGGGTTTTCCTTGGGCGCCTTTGATGGAAATGAGGCGAATGTAACGACCTTTTATTGGTTTCTTAAAGGTGTAGGTCCGTTGGGTTGGATCATTGAGCAGGTTGCCAAAGGTGAAGGTTCCTGCGTTTTTCCAATGTTGGTTATCGGTGCTCACTTCGATACGCCCTTGCTCAATCATACTATCGGGGACTCGTCTGTCTTGGCGTGGAAGATAGGTAATTCCAGTGATGGTGTAGGACTTTCCACAATCAACCGTCAAGGTGTGTGGGTGGTTGGGGATGGGTTTGTTCCAACTGGTGTGCCAGAAGGTATTGGGATCGCCGTCGATGGCCTTGGATGCGGAGTAATTTTTGTCATGCTCACTTGTTGCCGTGGCTTTCCAGTTGATTTTACTAGGGCCAAAGCGTTTGGTTGAAACAGGACCTAATTTCCCTGAGCGGTTAAAACTACGCGCTTTAACAATGCCTCCGTTGGAGAGAGGGAATGGTTTTCTGTAAACCCGAGACTTGGCTGTAGGGGTGGAGCCGTCTGTGGTGTAGTAGATAGCTAAATCCTTAGAGGACACTTCGTCTTTTCCGTAAAATCTTGGAACTTTAACGTTCAGTCGGACAATGCCGTGAAGGTTTTGAATGGCTTCTACAGGAAGTGGTGGAAGGTGATAAAAATGCACGGAGATTTCAGCCACGCTTGGGTTGAGTCGGCTCTGAAGAATACGGAGGCGAAGTTTCGTGGTTGTTATGGTTGGGAAACGAAGAATCCTTTTGAATCCTACGTTCGTGCTTGTGGTGATTTCTTTCCATTTTCCATCGATCCAGGCATCGAGTGCGTGTTTTTCGATGCGTTCACCGCGTTTGCTAACGGCTTCTTGAATGAGGAAGCGGTTGAGAGTGGTTGGCTTTTTAAACGCGATGGTGATTTCACCCGTTTCCTTTTTAGATTCCCAGAATGTCTCGATGTTTTTATCTTGAAGATTGGGGACTGAAATCGTCGCTCCTTTAGCGAGATCGGTATCGTAAGTAGCGCGGATGCGTTTCCCCGTTTCGATGAGCGTTGCCGTATCGCGAGGTGAAAATACTCCGCTTGTGTTGGGCGGGACATTGAGCATAAAGACAGAGTTGCCACCTACTGCGCGCTCGTAGATATCAAAAATATCATCTGCGTCGCGGACATGTTGCTCGGTGTCATTTCTCCAGAACCAACCGTGCCGAATAGACGTGTTTGTTTCTGCTGGACGGTAGTAGAGGTATTTTGCTTGTTTGAGTTTAGAGCGGGATCCTATATCTTGAGGTGTGTTATCTTTCCAAGCATTTTCAGATGGGGCGGTTTGGAGGGGAATGACATTCCATTCGGTGGTGCGGGTATGTCCTGCTTCGTTACCACACCAGCGGACGTCGGGGCCTTTTCCAAAGATGACGGCTTGAGGTGCGAGTTTTCTGATGAGAGCATACCACGCCTTGTAGGTGTAGTGCTGATTCCCTTTGGGTTTGGGGTTGGCTCCATCAAACCAAACTTCGTGAACGGGACCGTATTCGGTGAGCATTTCGTAAAGTTGGTTGAGCATGTAGCGGTTGTAGTCGTCACACTCAAAGGTAAACGTCGGAGCGTCTTTGGGTCTGTCTTCCCTAAGTTTCATTGGGTTTGTTTTGAAACTTTTGGGGTCGGTTGGAATAACCGATTTTTGAGTTTTGCTATCGTTGCCATAGAGACCAACCTTTGATTCGATTTGATAGAGGTCGGCAGGAGAGAGGTAAACGCCAAACTTCAGTCCGTATTTGGCACACGACTTAGAGAGTTGTTTAGCGATGTCTCCGTGGCCATTTTGATAGGGGGAGTTTTTGATCGTTTGATGGTTTTCGTAGCGTGATTGCCAGAGGATATATCCATCGTGGTGTTTGAAAGTCATGACCACCATCGTGATGCCAGCAGCTTTCATGTTCTTGACCCAGTTATCGGTATCAACGACTTTGGGTGCAAAAACTTTGGGATCTTCTTTTCCGTTTCCCCACTCGTGACCCGTAAAGGTGTTGGGACCAAAGTGAATAAATCCGATAAACCCGTTGCGTAGGTAATTGAGTTGGCGGGATGTGGGGACGACGTGAGCCGCCTTCTCAATGATTGTATTGA
>CAZOWD010000120.1:0-3147 GCA_964583225.1 uncultured Verrucomicrobiales bacterium
GCTTGGGGTTTGAATCGGGATTTGTTAGGGAGAACTTCGACGTTAAGAATACGTTTCTCTGGAGGCACGATGAGTTCGCGTATGGCAGTGTGGAGTTTTGCATCGGAAATGGTGGCGGCTTCCACAAAGAAATTGGGCATGTCTTTTTTTGAAATTGGAAGTTCGACGACGGTGCTTTGTCCTGCAATGTGGACGAACTGGTAAGACTCTCCATTTCGAAGCGAAAGCATGACGGTGCTGTTTGGGCGTTGAGTGTTGATGAGAAGTTTAACGGTGTCGCCAGGAGCGTAGGTGCGTTTGTCTGGGATGAGTTCGAGCGCTGAATACGTGAAGGTTGCCTCCTTTACAGCTTTTCCCCGAACGGTAAATAGAATGGCTCCCTCGATGCTGTGACCTTTGGAGTCGGTCATTTTTGCGGCGAGTCGGTATTGGCCGGGTTGAGTGGCTTGGAATTTAAGTTCTCCGTTGGTTCTTGAGTCCTCTTTGCTCGTTTGAACGTCCCAGTGTTGAATTTCTTTTTCGCTTATTTTTCCATTTTTAGAAATCGTCTGGTAGAGGGTGAATGTGCCTTTGGTTGCGACGGGTTTTCCATCGGCCGTGCGGGTAGCGACGGTGGCGAGGATGGAGTCGCCAGTGTGGGCATAGCCTCGGTTGAGCCATACCGTGGTGGTGAATGCTTTGCGTGCGACAATGACGCTGCCGCTTCCAACGATGGTGCGCCGAGATGCGTCTACGACTTCTGCGGTGATGGTGTAACGGTGGTCGGAATCGCTATGCACGGCTTTGGCGAGGGAGGTATCCACTTTGATTTTGACTGTGCCATCAGCATTTATGTCGAGGTCGCGTTCGAGCACAATTTCGGGTTGCTCACCACCGCTCTGCCACCAGAACGGGCGAGGGCAGAAGCACCCCCAAGATTTCCATCCTGGATACCAAGGTCGCTCGAGATCAAGCCAACCGTAACCGTTACCGTAGAGCCAGTCCCAGCGGCCGAAGGGAAACCAGAGGTCGTTGTGGCGGGTGCGCATGACTTTGACATGCACTTTTGCTTCGGTGACGGGAGCTCCGTGGTAGTAGGTTGCTTTGACCGTGGCATGAAATGTTTCACCAAGCATGATGGGCTCGGTGGGAGCCTCGATGCTAACTTCGTATTCAGGTTTTTTGTATTCTTCGACGCGGAAGTTGTGGTTGCCGATGCGGTGATTACCTTGTTTGAGCAGGATGCTGTAAACTCCAAGCGTGGCATCGGCGGGAAGATTGTAGGTGTATTCTACGCTGCCGTAAGAGTCGGCGGTAAGTGGGGTATTTTTAACGACCTCGTTACCCATGGCATCGAGGATGGAAAGGGAGAACTTTTGTCCCGCGTAGGTGGAGATGTTTTTGAGATCGTAGCTGGCTTTGCGGATCCAGAATTTGCCAAAAACGGTTTGTTTGGGCTGGTAAACAGGACGATCCGTAATGGCAAAAGTTTTGCGTCCGTTGAGCGTGTTGTAGCGCGCGGCGTTGGAATAGATTCGGGAAAATCCAAGGAGAGCGGAGGCGTTGGGGTAGGCTTTGGAGGTGGCGCGCACTTGCCATTGGTAGTTGGATGCGAGTTCTTTATTGTTGAGTAAAACGCTGCCGTCTTTTCCTGTGGTTTTGGTGAGTTCTTTGGTGAGAATATCGTATTTCCTGAGGATGTTGGGTTTGTTTTTATACTGTTGGCGGTAGCCGAAAAATTCGAGTTTGGCGGAGGGAATGGGCGCGCCAGTTACGGCATCGGTAACGAAGTAGAGCGTGCCGGCTTTTACGCCTTTGCGGACAAGTGCAATGGCATCTACCCAGATGACTGTGTATGCCGTTTCTCCATTTTCTAACATGGCTGAAACGAGGTAAGCTCCGGGATTTTTAACGGGGACGCTGAGGTGGGCGCGTGAGTCCCAGTGGCGTTTCCATTTTTCAGGTGGTGGGGTGAGTTTGTGGGTGCGTTGTGCGATTTCTTTTCCGACGTATTTTTTTCGATCTCCGTTAACGAGTTGGAGGGGGAGGTTGTAGAGTTGGATAAGCTCCCAATTGAGTTTGCGCGGGTTGCCTTTGAGGTAGCTCCAGAGATCGTTGATGAGGGCGGTGGTGTCGATGGGATGAACGCTGAGAGTGACGGATGTAGCGTTGCGAAATGTGTAGTCGATGGTGGGTTCTGAACCCGCGGGGAAGGCGGTGGAGCGGGCTTCGAATTTTCCCCAGTTTCCAGTGATTTGGTGGAGGAGTTTTTTGCGCTCTTCAAGTTGTGAATTTTTTGGGAACCGATCAATGGTTTCTTTGAGAAGCTTGGCGGCTTTGTTGTGCTGACGTCGGTCGAGAAATATGCGGACGAGCGCGTCGGCAGCGTAAGAATCGTGGGTGGAGAGTTCTCGGTAGAGCGCGATGAAATCTTGATCGTCGGGCAACGTGAACCGTTTCACGCCCGAGGCGAGTTTGGCGATGGTTTCATTTTCTTTGAGCGTGTGGATTTGGAGGATGCCGTTTCGTTTCTCGGTGTTGCTTGAAAAATTTCCAATGTTTCGGAACCATCCGTAGAATGACAAAGTTTGTATGCCAAATTGCCCGTGGAGAAATTCAGCCCAAGTGCGTTTGTATTGGTTAGGTTGGCTGAGGTTGGCTTGGTGGAGTGCAAAGCGGTAACGCTCTCCGTCGTTTTTGGCATCTGCCCACGATGCAGGGAGTTTGTAAAAAATGGGGTTGCCTGAGGCATCGACTGGTGCGCCGAGTGGGTTGCGTCCGCCGCGTTGCCATGGGCGCAGTTTGTCGTAATCGGGCAGGGTTGTGAGATCGCTGAGTTTTTGGAGTTTCCATGCGCGGGAGCCTTGTCGGTCGAGAACGAGAGCTAGAGCGATTGTGCTGTAAGCGTTTTCTTTTTGAGCGGGGGTGATGGTGGGAATGTTGATGGCCTTGAGCGCGAGTTGGATGGAGCGGATGCGGTCACGTTCCAAGGCGTTGGCGAATTGCCCGCCTCCTCGGTTATAGCCCCGTTTGAATGTGCCAGCGATGATGAACCCGCTATGGTTTATGGAGTTTGCGTAGATGCGAGCGGCCGAGAGGAGCAGGGGGATGTTGGAGTTGTGGCGTTTGATTGCTGTTTCAAGAAGGGCGTCGATCTCTGAGGTTTGG
>CAZOWD010000120.1:3247-6236 GCA_964583225.1 uncultured Verrucomicrobiales bacterium
TTTGGAAGATGGTGTTCGCTTCTTTGTAATTTCCATGGCTGTAGAGGTTTTCTGCTTTTTGACGAGCGTCCAGCGGTGAGACCGCTTGAGCTAAAGAGGAAAATCCAAGACTTAAGATCAGGCAGAGCGCGATGAGGAGGTGATTTGTTTGGGTGGGGTTCATGGAGTTGGTGAGGGAGAGAGGTGAAGTATTAAGGAGAAACTAGCAGAATTGTGGCGTGCCTTGCAATGCCTATTGCTGGGAGGGAACAGGAAATGTGACCTCTTTGTTAGAAAGATGCCTTAGGGAAATTGGGGGGAATTAGGAAAATGAGCTGATCCTGAGCGATTAAAGCCCTCGAGGGTGTCTGACGTAATACCCTTTCGCTCCGCGGCGTTCAGGTTTCCAGCGTGGACCTGATGAGTTCCATGTGCCGCCGGTGTCAAATCTGAGTCCCGCGATGGTGAGAAAAACGTGCCCTTTTCTGACGTAAACGGTTACCCAGTCGCCGTAGCCTTTTTTGCCATAATCCAAAAAGCCATTGGAGGTGAGGGGTGATTTGAGTTTGCCACCAGCGTGGAGGACATAAGAAACGGCTCCTGAGCAGTCGTAGCCCCGATCGTTAAAGCTGCGATGACCTCCTCCGTAAACGTAAGGTTTTCCTACTATGGCGTTGGCTGCCGCTACCATTTTTTTAACTCGCTTTGGCGCTTTAGGCGGGGCTTGCGCTTTTCCATCGGGGCCGAGGTAAGCGGTTTTTCCATATTCGAATCGATGTTGAATATGGCGTTCTTTGGCTTTGATCTGAGATGAGCAGGAGGTGAGACAGATTGCCACGAGCATGAAACAACACGCCCCAATCGATTGAATCAAAGAAATGGGGGATGAATCATGCAGGTTCATTTATCTTCCCGTGAGTTGCTTGATTTTTTTCATGCAATCTTTCTCGGTAGCCGCAAGAACTTTCCCGTTACCATCGATGAGGACGTATCCTGGAGTTCCGCAATCGTAGCGTTGGATTCCAGATGCGCGGGCTTGAGGGTTGAGCACGGTGAGCCATGGATGTTTTGCCTCGACTGCCCATTTGAGGGCGTTGGAAACATCTGTGTCTTGGCTGACAAAGATAAATTCAACGAGCGGGTTGTTGACGATGCTTTTGTAGTAGTATTCCACTAACTGTGGAATGTGGCGTCGGCACGGTGCTCACCAGCTTGCTGCGTAATAGAGGTAGTAGTAGCGGGGGACTTTGGTTATTTTAGCGGAAACAAAGCGTCCGTTTTTAACTCGGAATGTTTGGTGTTGGAGTTGTCTGCCAATTTTTTGTTTTCTGAGAGATGAGACGTTGACTGGGCAAACGCAGTTGATTTGTTGGCGCGCTTGGTTGATCCACTCTTGGTCTGCTGCGGAGAGCTTGTTGATTTTAAATGTTTTTTTTCCTCCGCCCATGATGACGGTGACGGTTTTGCTGGTGGCGCTTACGTATTCTGCTTCAAATGTTTGGGAGCCATCGGAACTTGTCCACGTGCGCGCATGGACGGTGGCCGTGCTGAATACGGCGAGTGTTAGAAAGATAGCAAACAGATGTTTCATGACGGGGAGGTGGTGAGGTTTGAAGAGGAGATAAGGAAGTAAAGCAAAGCGCGTTGGCGTTGTCGAGTCTGTTTGTTTTTTTGGTGGCTTGCCAAGTGTAGGTGGATGAATCATGGTGTCGACGCATTAACCATGAAAACTGATATTTCCCAAAAGTTGTTTAGTGAGGCCAAGGCCTTGATCCCCGGAGGTGTAAACTCTCCCGTGCGTGCTTTTCGCAATGTGGATGGTGAACCGTTTTTTGTGAAACGGGCTAAGGGGTGCCGGATTGAAGATGTGGATGGCAACGAGATGATCGATTACGTGGGCACTTGGGGACCTGCGATTTTAGGGCATGCTCCTGAGTGTGTGGTTGATGCCGTTTCTCAAGCTGCGCAGGAGGGGGTGTCTTTTGGAATACCAAATCCATATGAAGTGGATATGGCGCGCTTGATCGTGGATTGGGTGCCATCGGTGGAAAAGGTGAGGATGGTCAACTCAGGAACGGAGGCGACGATGAGTGCCGTGAGGTTGGCGCGTGGATTTACGGGTCGGGATAAGGTGATAAAATTTGAAGGGTGTTATCATGGGCACGTCGATAGTTTGCTGGTGGCTGCTGGATCTGGCGCCCTAACGCACGGGAAACCTGACTCTGCGGGGGTTCCTGAAGCGTTTGCTGCTGAAACCATTATTTTGCCGTATAATGATCTTGAAAAAGTGCAGGCGGTTTTTGAAGAAATGGGCGATCAAATCGCGGCGGTGATTGTGGAGAGTTACCCAGCCAATGCCGGTCTCATTTTCCCCAAAGAGGGATATTTGCAAGGACTCCGAGACATCACGGCCAAATACGGAACGGTTTTTATTTTTGATGAAGTGATGACGGGGTTCCGGGTCGCCAAAGGTGGCGTGCAGGAGCTTGAGGGTTTGATGCCGGACTTAACCGCAATGGGAAAAGTGATTGGTGGCGGGTTGCCCGTGGGCGCGTTTGGCGGAAAAGCCGAAATTATGGATTATTTGGCGCCAGATGGTCCCGTGTATCAAGCTGGAACATTGAGTGGAAATCCGCTGGCAATGGCGGCGGGGTTGGCTCAACTCCACGAAATGGAGCGCGTGGACGGTTACGGAAAGCTAGAGCGTTTGGGCGCCCGACTTGAAGATGGAATTCGATCCATACTTTGCGAAAAAGGACTGGATTACCGCTTGAACCGTGTGGGATCCATGTTCTGTCTATTTTTTACAGGCGAGGAAATCGTGAACTTGGATTCTGTGATGACTGCAGACGCTCCTGCGTTCCGTAAATATTTCACAGCCATGCTCGATCACGGAGTTTATGTGGCTCCTAGCCCATACGAAA
The DNA here is from genome assembly GCA_964583225.1 of uncultured Verrucomicrobiales bacterium. Lineage (GTDB taxonomy): Bacteria > Verrucomicrobiota > Verrucomicrobiia > Verrucomicrobiales > Akkermansiaceae > Oceaniferula. The sequence continues at coordinate 6,151 of CAZOWD010000120.1, forward strand.
CTGGGTTTATAAGTGTAGCGCACGGCGATGCTGAGATCGACCGCACGCTAGAAGCAATCAATGCGAGTTTAGATAAAATCTAAAGA
>CAZOWD010000121.1:0-6230 GCA_964583225.1 uncultured Verrucomicrobiales bacterium
TACCTAAAAAGAACGGATGGCATCCGATTGTTAGCTTCGGACGCAGCGGACCATATCATTTCAAACATTTCTATGAGTTTCAAAATGGTCGTTATCACCACATTGAGACTCACGAGATTCTCGACGGAAAGGTAACGAAAATCAAACAAAACGCCTTCAGAGAAAATCGATAGCCAATCTTACAGAAAAAAGTTGCGCCGCTCACTTTAAGTGCCATTAATCCTTGATTTTATTTGTAAATTTATACGAAACGATATGAAAACTTTTCTTTTTGCTTGGAACCCTAAAAATTGGAACTGGGAAACTCTTAAAAGCGATATTGAACAAATTGAAAAAACAGGAAAAACATCATTACAATGGAATGTTCGAAGCCATAAAAAAATAAAACCTGGAGACCGAGCCTTTCTTGTAAGGCTAGGTCAAAAACCAAAAGGTATTATGGCTGCAGGATTTATAACTACTCCACCATTTTTAATTCAACACTGGAGAGATTCAGATAAACTTTTACATAGGGTTCTGATTGATTTTGAAGTAATATTAAACCCTGAATTTGAGCCTCTATTGAATCTCGACTTATTAAATCAAGGAATTTTATCAAAAGGAACTTGGACCCCTCAATCTTCAGGAATTGAAATAAATCCAACAATAGCAAATGAATTAGAAGCTGTATGGTTTAACTTTTTAACGACTCAAAAGACAAAGAACAACCCTTTCATCGCATCAGAATTAGAAGATGAAAAGTCTTATACTGAAGGAACTCCAAATCAAGTAGTTCTGACCAAATATGAAAGAAACCCTTATGCCCGAAAAATTTGTATCGAGCATTATGGTTTTACATGCACCGTTTGTAACTTTAATTTTGAAGAATATTATGGAAGTTTAGGGAAAAATTTTATCCATGTGCATCACTTAAAACGAATAGCTGATATTGGAAAAAAACATACTATAAACCCAATCAAAGATTTACGTCCCGTTTGTCCAAATTGCCACGCCATGATTCACAAACGGAAAGAACCTTATTCTATTGAAGAAATCAAAAAACAAATCAAAACAGCCAGTTTATAACAAAGCATTAAAGCCAATAGCTTTAAAACCTCCCGTTCCTGCCCCATTTCCTAAGCCGTTACCTTTCGGTTATGTTTGAGCATGTAAATGAAAAAAGGCCAGATGAGGATGTTAATTAAAAAGAGGCTCACCGTGGACGAAAAAACAGTCATCGGGATCATAAACGGTTTGAGAGCTTCTTCGGTGACTCCCCAATGAACAAAAAGAGGTTCGAGAAGTCCCAGTGGAAGAACGCTGATGATTTTTCCAATAGTTGAATCTTGGAGGCAGTGGGTGGCAGCGACGAGTAAAAAACAAGTTATAGGAATCAAAAATTGGAGTATCTTTTTAGGGGATGACAACCCAAAAACAATAGCTCCACCGAGGAACGCACTCCAAAAAATATGGGTATCAAACCCAAGGAAAGTCGCTCGGCTAACCGTATTTTCCCAGAAAGAATCCCAGCCTGTTTTAGGATAATCCAACAGGGCAAAATAAGCCCCCATTTCCAAAACCGTAAATCCTAGTCCTCCTAAAGCTCCAAAAAACACCCCATCACGCACGTCTTTAATGAGGGGCTTAGCTAACCAAAGGATGAGTAAAAGAGGGATTATTTTGGCGATTTCTTCAGTAACCCCTACAAATTGATAGGTGCGAAGATGGTGGTGAAGAAAAAAGCCATTGGCAGCCCCTGTGGCAGGGCCAATCAAACAAATCACGACTAAAGGGATTACGAAATAGAGCGCTTTGTTCTTTTTGTGCCGCCTTGTAAGGCAGGCGAGATAGAAAAAAGTAGGAATATAAAGCACAACACCCATGCCGATAGCGACGAGCATTTCAAGCGGAGCTTGTGTGTAGTATTTGATAAAAGATTTTTGCGCTATTAAAACGACGCAAACCGCCACAAACAAAAGCACGAGTTGAACGGAGCGTTTGGATATAGGCGATCCCGCAAGTTGTTGTCGAAGTGAGTTCCGGTGCATGTGAAAGGATATTATGAAAAGTGGTCTTATATCATTACTGAAGCCACAGGTTACTTTTCAAAAAAATCAGCTATCCGTCCCAATGTGACAAAGGATGCTACAACAACCCAGACACAAAAAAACTCGATCAGAAAAAACTGAAACCGAGTGAACTTGAAACCGATAAAACCGAAAAGAAACAAATTCCCACTTTAACAAGAATCGTAACTATTTTTTTGATGGTGCTCGCGAGAGGAATCGAACCTCCACGTCCGTGAGGACACATGAACCTGAATCATGCGCGTCTACCAATTCCGCCACGCGAGCACTGAAGACGGCGGGAAGTAAGCAGACTCCCTGATTTTTTGCAACTCCCATTTTGAAAGTTTTTTGAAATCTCCCCCTTGCAAGATTTCAAAATCATCCGATTCTCAACAAAGAGCAAAATCAGCGCATAATTTCGCAGATGAAATAGAACAAATCGCTTGCTTTTATAAAAAATTTATTGCCTTCTATTGCCGACCCAATCTCATGAATTCACAGGAATACCAAGTCCCAGACACCGCTGCCAAAACTCAGGCAGGGATCGACGCCTTAAAAAAGGAAGATTATCAGGCCGAAACGCAAGATATTCTCGGTGAAAAAATGGTGCTCAACATGGGCCCATCTCACCCTGCTACTCACGGTGTGCTCCGACTCATTCTTGAACTCGATGGAGAAATTGTCACCAAATGCACTCCAGATATCGGCTTTCTTCACCGGGGCGACGAAAAAATTGCCGAGAACATGCATTATAACCAGTTCGTTCCTTACACGGACCGACTCGATTACCTCGCCCCTCTCGCCAACAACGTAGCTTACGCCTGTGCCGTGGAAAAACTCATGGGATGGGAACTTCCTCCCCGCGGACAAGCTATTCGTGTTATCTGTTGCGAACTCGCTCGACTTTCTTCCCACATGCTTGGAGTTGGCGTTTGCGCCATGGACGTGGGAGCGATGTCCGTTTTCCTCTATTCTTACACCGAGCGGGAGAAAACCCACAACCTTTGCGAGCAACTCACGGGAGCGCGCTTCACCACATCTTACACCCGCGTCGGAGGTCAAATCCGCGACCTCCCCGAAGGATTTACTAAAAACCTCCTCCAATTCTGCGACGAGTGTGAAAAATCCATCGATGAAATTTCAAAACTGCTCGATCGCAATAAAATCTACATGATCCGCATGTGTGACGTTGGCACCATCTCCAAAGAAGATGCCATTTCTTGGGGACTCACTGGCCCCAACCTCCGTGGATCAGGTGTCTCACGCGACCTCCGCAAAGACAATCCATACCTCGGATACGATCAGTATGACTTCGATATCCCAGTTGGAGAAAACGGAGACTCATACGACCGCTACCTCGTCCGCATGGAGGAAATGCGCCAGTCGATCCGTATCATCCGCCAGGTCGTTAAGACCCTGCCCGATGGTCCAGTCAACATTGCCGACAGCAAAAACAGACTTCCCGCCAAAGGAAAAGTGCTCACCAACATGGAAGAGCTCATCCACCACTTTATCATCGCCACCCAAGGGATCGAAGCTCCCGCTGGCGAAGTGTATTTCGGAGCTGAAAACCCGAAAGGCGAACTTGGATTTTACATCAATTCTAAAGGAGGCGGAGTGCCTCACCGCATGAAAATCCGCTCCCCGTCATTCGTCAGTCTCTCGATCCTAGATCACATGATCCCCGGACACATGGTTTCCGATGTCCCAGCCATCCTCGGCTCGCTCGACTTCGTTCTCGGTGAATGTGATCGATAATCGTTACGTTATTCCGTAGTAAGATAGCCAACACAAGCAACACCGACTTAAAAAATCATCCCCCAAACAATCTCATCTTTCAGCCAACCTTTCAGTAATGGATACTCCTTCACCATTTCCACCTTTCGCCGTCACTCCTGAGCTCGAAGCTGAGGCCGACGAGCGGATTAGCCACTACCCAGCCGATAAAAAACGCTCTGCGGTTTTACCTCTATTACACATTTGCCAGCACAAGTTTGGCTTTATTTCCCCCGAGGCAACAGTCTGGGTGGCTGAAAAACTCGATCTCGCGCCCATGCAGGTTCAAGAAGTTGTTTCTTTCTACCCTGGATTTCACGAACACTCACCAGGAAAGTTTCACTTCCGCATCTGCCGCACGCTTTCCTGTGCCATGGCTGGATCTGCTGAACTGATGGAAAAAATCTGTGAACTTTGCGGAATTGACCGGTCAGATTTCCACTCACACCACAACCCTGTCGCCGTTTCCCCGTGTGGCAACTGGTCTGTTGAATTTGCCGAATGTCTCGCCTCCTGTGGCACAGGCCCCGTCGTGATGGTCAACGATGATTTCCACGAAGCCATCACCGCCGACAAAGCTGAAGAACTCGTCAACCAATACAAAAATTCTTAACATCGCGCCCGTTACAGAACACAATTCCTCTGATAATCCTCTTCCAGACTTAGCTGTAACATACCTCAAGCCCACCAAAACTTTCCGCTCCGTCCACCATGTCAAAAAACGCAAAAATTAAATACCTTCCAGGCAAAGAACCACATCCTTGCGAGCACCGACTTATTTTCAAAAATATCGATCGTGAAGGATGGGACACATCCATTGAATGTGCCATTAAGGACGGCGGTTATGAACAGCTCAAAAAAGCCCTCAAGATGGATCCCAAAGCCATCACCAACGAGGTAAAAACTGCTGGATTGCGCGGTCGTGGTGGTGCCGGTTTCCCTACGGGTGTTAAATGGGGGTTCATCCCACCCAATAACACCAAACCCGTTTATCTCATCTGCAACTGCGACGAGTCCGAGCCTGGCACTTTCAAGGATCGCTACATCGTCCACCAAGACCCTCACCAACTCATCGAGGGCATGATTATTTCCTGCTTTGCCGTTGGAGCCCACACAGCTTACATCTACATGCGTGAGGAATTTCCAGAGGCTGCCATCATCATGGAAAAAGCCATCGCCGATGCCAAAGCCAAAAATTTCCTAGGCAAAGACATTCTCGGTTCTGGGTTCGACCTCGAAATCTACGTTCACCGTGGAGCCGCCGCTTACATCTGCGGTGAAGAAACTGGACTCATTGAATCGCTCGAAGGCAAGCGCCCTTATCCACGGATCAAACCTCCCTATTTCCCCGCAGCTCTCGGGCTCTACATGGCGCCAACCATCGTCAACAACGTCGAATCCCTTTGCCACGTCAAACACATCATCGAAATGGGAGGTGAAGAATACGCCAAGCTCGGCGTTCCTCGCAACACAGGAACCCGCATCCTTTGCGTTTCTGGCGACGTCAAAAAACCTGGCTACTACGAAGTCCAAGTGGGTAAAATCACCATGGGCGAACTCCTCAATGACGTATGTGGTGGTCCCAAAGACGGACGCACTTTCAAAGCAGTCATCCCCGGTGGATCTTCCGCAAAAATCCTCCGTTGCGACGAGACATTCAAAATTGGTCAAGGCGACGACCAAAAAGAAATCTCATTCTGGGACATCCCAATGGATTTCGACACCATCGCCCAATGCGGATCCATGGCTGGATCTGGTGGCGTAATCGTCATGGACGACTCACGGAAAATCTCATGGGTTCTCAACAACCTCAACCATTTCTACGCCCAAGAATCTTGTGGCCAATGCACGCCGTGCCGTGAAGGATCTATGTGGATGCGGAAAATCTCCGATCGCATCGTCAACGGTCAAGCCACCCCCGAAGACGTCAAAACACTCGAAGAAGTCGCTTACCAAATCGATGGAAAAACCGTCTGCGCCTTCGGTGAAGCCTCATCATGGCCCGTCGAAGCCATGATCGCCAAATTCCGCGACGAACTCATCGCAGAGACCTCCGAGAAAAACGAATACCTTTCCAAAGAAGCCAAAGCACAATTGAATCTTTTGGGTAGCGAGTAGCCTATTTTTGAAAACCAACTAACAAGATTTACTGGATTTTTAAATGACTGAGCAACTTACAGCAACCAACTCAATCACAGGGTCACACCTCAACTTTGGTTCCCCAGTTCTTCAATTTAAGAAAAAATTTCGTATCCATCCAAACAACAAACGCAAGGTTCAACAATATTCCTAATCCTGTAAATCTTGTTCATCCTGTCTAAATTTCTTTCCAACTCATGAGCGACACAGCCAAATCCAAACTTCCAAAAGACATCGCCGCAGAAAAAGGCATGGTCAACGTCCAAA
>CAZOWD010000122.1:0-6205 GCA_964583225.1 uncultured Verrucomicrobiales bacterium
GGGAGTCGTTTACTTGGACTGGCGAATATCATGAAAATATGAATGAGCGCACGACTCATAGTGTGGGCTTGAACGTACTTGAGAGTTGGAAAGTGACAATTCCGCCAACGCTTGCAGATGCTCAGATTGTGGTTCCTGCTAACATGTCACCAGATAATCAAATTGAAATGTTGGATCAGTGCACAGCTGATGCCAAATTTGTGGTGGCTGATACGATGGATCTTTGGATTGAAATCGCAAATGACCGTTTGCACGAGGTGCTCAAACGGATCGATCTTCTCGTGATTAACGAATCGGAAGCTCGTGAGTTGGCGGGGGATAGCAACTTGATCGTGGCTGGAGAAAAATTGCTCAAAAAAGGTCCGCGTTTTGTGGTGATTAAGCTCGGTGAGTTTGGGGCATTGCTCTTTGGACGCGATGGTGCGATTTTCAGATGTCATGCATGGCCTCTTCGCGAAATTGTGGATCCCACCGGAGCTGGCGATACGTTTTTAGGAGCGATGGCGGGTTATTTGGCTTCGTTGGGCGGCACGAATTTTTCATTTGAGCAGATTCGCGATGCGATTGTTCGAGGATCCGTTCTGGCGAGCTTTACCTGTGAAGATTTTTCAACCCGTCGTCTTGAAACCGTCACAGAAAACGAGATTCAAGAGCGCCTTGATGGGTTGAAAGCGATGACGCACTGGGCGTAAATTAACAAAATAGCTTATTTTTTGCAACGCAGGTCGATTTAGGTCTGCGTTGCTTTGCGTTTACGGAAGTCGTTGATTTTTTTGAAATTAAACACCCTTTTGGTATTGACCTTGGGTGTACCAGTGTGTATTGAAGTGAACAGTTGAGACGTATTGGTGTATCGATGAGTATTGAAGGTCATGATCTAGGAGGGTTTTTCCCGCATAAAATGGACGCGAAATGTCGCGTTTCCATTCCTAGTGAATGGCGCTCAGAAATGAGCAATCAAGTGCTTCGATTCATGCAATCCAAAAACGAAGGGTTGCCGACCTTGCGTTTGCTGACCGAAATCGAATTCCGAAGAATGCTTCAAGATATTGAAGATCGTCAGGATTGGACTCCTGCAAAACGTCGGAAGGCTCGTGGCATGGTTTTTGAGCGTTGTGTGAAAGCAAACATCAATGACCAAGGGAAGTTGAGTATTCCCAAGCAATTGTGTGAGCGTCCAGGCTTAGAGGCAGGAGAGGTTCTTTGCCTTGTTGGTCGTGGCGATTACGTTGAAATTTTAAATGAAGAAAATTACCAGAAACTGAAGATTGAAACCGAATCCTTTGAGGATGAATTGGATGAATTGGGTATTTTCTAAGTAGAAGTCTTATAAACCATTAAACATAAATATTTTCCTGTGAAACGCGCTGATACGCATACGACTAACCTTCAAGTTCGCTTGGAGGCGGGTGTCTGTGCTGAGGTTTGGGATGACTTGGAGGGAGTCCCGCCTCAGCACGACGACCGTGTCGTATTTCACAACTTTATTTTAACCCGCTAACCAGAAGGTTCTGATGAACGCAACGAGTAGTTACCATATTCCAGTTTTGCTTTCAGAGGTGTTGCATTACGCTAACGCCACTGAGGGTAAGGTTGTGGTGGATGGAACTCTGGGGGGCGGTGGCCACACCGAGGCTATGCTGAAGGCTGGAGCTCGGGTGATTGGTATTGATCAGGATGAGCAGGCGTTGGAGTTTGCTCAAGAGCGATTGGCTTCTTTTGGAGATCGTTTTATTGGGCTGAAAGGAAACTTTGCAATGATGCCTGAATTGTTACGCGATGCTGGGTATCAAAAGGTCGATGCCATTCTTGTCGATATTGGAGTGTCATCTTGGCAACTCGATGAGGCTGATCGTGGATTTTCTTTTGGAAAAGATGGTCCGCTTGATATGCGGATGGATCGTTCACAGAAAAAAACGGCTGCAGACTTGGTGAATGGTTGCTCTGAGGACGAGTTGAAAACGATTTTTAGAGAGTATGGCGAAGAGCGTGCCGCTGGAAAAATGGCACGTCGAATCGTTGAGCAACGAGAGAAGAAGCGGTTTGTGACGACGCTTGATTTGGCTGATTTTATCAGTTCAATCATTCCTCGGGGAGGAAAGACGCACCCAGCTACACGTATTTTTCAAGCGTTGCGCATTGCGGTAAATGATGAACTTGGCGTGTTGCGTGAGTTTCTAAAAAATGCTGCTGAGTTACTTAACCCTGGAGGACGAGTCCTCGTAATCACCTTTCACAGTTTGGAAGACCGCATCGTGAAGCAGTTTTTTAAAAACGCCTCGCTTGCGGAAATCGATCGCAAGGAATGGCCCGCACCTAGGCCAAATCCTGATTATCAATACAAACTGCTAACGCGTCGCCCAGTGGTAGCCTCTGGTGACGAATTGAAGCGCAATAAGCGTGCTCGGAGCGCAAAGCTGCGAGTTGCTGAAAAAATTTGAGGCTCCAACAAACAAAACAATTATAAGAAACATGAATAAACGCAGAAAAAATAACAGAGAATTGAGTTTGCTCGAGATGACAATCATCTCTGTAGCAGGTGTGGTTTTGCTTGCTGGTGGAGTGTTACACGCATTCTTAAAAAACAACCAAGTTGATGTGTTTCATGAAATGGATCGCACTCAACGCCATATCAGTGACCAGAAAGATATGATTAATAGTTTGCAGGTGAAGATCGACAAAAAATTAAACATTTACCAGCTTCGAGATGATCTTGAAAGCGCTGGATCTCGTTTAGTTGTTTTGCCTGTGAGTGCCATTGAAAGAATTCCCGCTTACCGTGAGCCTACTGCTGTAGCTTCTACAGAAGATGTTAACCCTGCACTTGCCTTGGCCAATCCCTGATGAATTCTGTTTCGTTCCGCCGTCGTAGTGTTTTTATTTGCCTCGCCTTTGTGGTGGGGCTTAGTGGGTTGTCGGCGCGTTTGATTTATTTGCAGGTGATTAAAGCAGCAGACTATGCTGAAAAGGCGGATAGGGTCTCTGTTAGGAAAGTGATTCAAAAGGCAACCCGAGGTTGCATCGTAGATACCAATAATCAGTTGATTGCTCGAAATATTCCTCGGGCACGATTGGCGGTGGACAAAAAACTTCTTTTTGATGTTAGCATCGCAACGCTAGCTCTTGCCAATAAAGAGCTACGGGAAACTCCAGAGTGGGCGCATTGGGACGGGAAGACGCGTCGCAAAAAAATTAGAGCGCGTGCTTCAAAAATGAAAGATGAGATGGAGGCTGATGTTATTATTGAAAAAAACATAGCCAACGTAATCAGCATTTTTGCTCGGCCTTTGGGCATGACTCATGAGGAATTCCGTAAAAGCATGAGGCTGGATCGGAAGAAACAAAAATACGTGGTAATTAAACGTGATCTCTCAGAAGATGATGCTGAGAACTTGGAAAAATTAGCGCGTGAGCACAGTATTATTGACGCCTTTGTTTTTGAGGAGGTTCAAAAACGTTGGTATGTGATGCCAAATATGGCAGCGCATATTATTGGGTATGTCGATCACAACTCGGAGGGTAAAGCTGGGATTGAAAGAAAACTCAATAAATACATGGCGGGTAAAGATGGTTACATTAAGAGCCATCGGGATAAGTTTAACTTGCTCGCTTTAGCAAAGCCTCAGGAAGTGAGCCCACCTCGGCACGGATTAAATATTCAGATGACCTTAGACATGGGGATGCAGGCGATTCTGGAAGAAGAATTATCGGCTGGCCTCAAAGAGTTTAAAGCTAAGAAGGGATGCGTCATTTTAATGAAGCCTAAAACGGGTGAGGTGTTAGCGATGGCAAGTTTGCCGAGTTATAACTTAAACACGCGAAAGAACGTTGTAAAAAACGGATTCGATTTTGCGACTCAGGCAGTTTACGAGCCTGGATCTACTTTTAAAATTATATCGACTTCCGCCGCACTCGATCAGGGGTTGATTACTCCCAATACTGAGATTTTCTGTCACAATGGCGTTTATCGAAAAGGTCGCATTCGTGTGCCTGACCATCACCCCTATGGGATGCTGACGACCGAGATGGTTTTGGCGAAGTCGAGTAATATTGGAGCTTATAAAATTGCGTTACAGCTCGGACGAAAGAAGTTTTTTGATTACGCTCGCGCTTACGGGTTTGGTTCTAAAACTGGTATCGATATGGCAGGCGAGAGTGCTGGGGTGATGCGCGATACGGGAAACCCTACAGATTTTTCTCGAATTTCTTATGGTTATGCCGTGAGTGTGACGCCTTTACAAATTGCCACAGCGTATTGCGCCATCGCTAACGGGGGAACGTTGATGCGTCCGTTGTTGGTGAAGTCAATCATGGCGAATGATGGAACGATGATTATGGATTTCAAACCTGAGCCAGTGCATCGCGTGATCAAAGAAAAAACTGCGCGGCAAATGCGTAAGGCTTTAACCAAAGTTGTAGAGCCTGGAGGCACAGCGAGGCGCGCGAAGGTTGAAGGATTTAAGGTAGCTGGAAAAACTGGAACTTCTCGAAAAATTGACACTAAAAATGGAGGTTACATGAAGGGGCATTACACCGTTTCTTTTGCTGGAATGATGCCTGCTGATAATCCCGCATTTGTGTGTGTGGTGGTGGTCGATGACCCTCGGACCACAGAAGTGCATCATTACGGTGGAACGATTGCCGCTCCTATTTTTGCTAAAGTTGCCGCTCGAGTGGCAAACAGAATGGGGCTCGAGCCCACCGAGCCAATTAAAGAAGAAACCCTCGCTCACTCTAACTAACAAAACATTAATATTATGAAACTACGCCAACTAACTCAAACTCTATCCAAAGCAACCGTTTCAGGTGACTTGGATCAAGATGTCACTGGCGTCTTTGTGGACTCTCGAGAAGTTATTCCTGGATCTGTCTTTGTGGCAGTGCGTGGAAGCGAGGTCGATGGACAAAAGTTTATTGGAGACGCTTTAGAAAAAGGTGCGATTGCGATTGTTTCTGAAGTAGCTCCCGATAAAGGCTGGGACGATTCGCGATGCTGGGTGCATGTTCCAGATGCGCGGACTGCGGTGGCTGAGTTGGCTTGTGCGTGGAACGATAATCCATCATCTAAGCTTAAAGTTATCGGGATTACTGGCACAAATGGAAAAACAACGACCGCATTTATCGCGCATTCTATTATGAAGAAGGTGTGGTTGCGGGCTGGTTTGTTGGGAACGATTTTAGTGGATGATGGCGAGGAAGTTTCTGTGGCAACACACACCACGCCCGGAGCTTTGGAATTGCAGGCGGACATTCGCAAAATGGTCGATAACGATTGCCGAGGTGTGGCGTTGGAAATTTCATCGCATGCTTTAGATCAAAAGAGAACTGACGGTTTGGAGTTGGATGCTGCTGTGTTTACGAATTTAACACAGGATCATCTGGACTATCATGGGACGATGGATGCTTATTATGAAGCCAAGCGTCGTTTGTTTGAGTTGCTAGAAACACAAGGAGGAAAGAAAAAAACAACGGCTGTGATTAATTTGGATGACCCATACGGTCAGCGGTTGGTGGACGAGTTTAAAGGTCGCCTTCACATGATTACCTATGGCCACGGTGTGCATGCGGATCTTCGGATTGGCCGAGCTATTCAAAACGTTCGAGGAACGGAGTTTGGCGTTCACTTTAAAGAACGCGATTATATGGTTCGCACGCCTTATATTGGAAAGTTTAACGTTGAAAACTGTGCAGCTGCGTTGGCTGCTTGTATCGCCGTTGGAATTAGACCTCGCGATGCCGTGCGGGCATTGGCTGATGCTCCACAGGTTCCTGGTCGAATGGAAAATGCTGGATCTCGTGATGGGGCAACGGTGTTTGTCGATTACGCACACACGCCTGATGCATTGAAAAATGTTTGTGCTGCGCTTCGTGAATTAAACCCGCGTCGATTGATTACGGTTTTCGGCTGCGGTGGGGATCGTGATACAACCAAACGTCCACTCATGGGAGCTGCTGCAATGGAAGGTAGTGATCTTTGTATTGTGACTTCCGATAACCCACGTTCTGAAAATCCGATTTTGATCATCCAAGATATTGAAAAAGGAATCAAGGGCTCACGTTATCAGAATATCCCAGATCGGATGTTGGCGATTCAAACCGCCGTGAATATTTCAGAAGATGGAGATATCGTATTGATTGCAGGGAAAGGGCACGAAACGTATCAGGAAATTGCGGGTGTGAGAAAAGATTTTGATGATCGTAGAGC
>CAZOWD010000123.1:0-2591 GCA_964583225.1 uncultured Verrucomicrobiales bacterium
GTTCCTTCACGACTTGCTCGGGATCGTTTTGTGCGCCGTAAGGGAGTTGTATCACCTCCCGCACAAACACCCAACTTTCTGGATTGGTTGTTACATCGAGAGGTTCCCGAGCCACAGCATGCGCCATCAGAGCAGGTGCCTGGGTCATGATAATCGAGTCCACTTCTGGATGATTCTGATAAATCGCCTCATGCAAACGCCAATGGTCATCTGGCACGCCACACTGCGTTTCATGCGCCGCCACGATCCGTTGCCCATCGCGCATCCAAACCAATTGATTGGGCTGCACTCCAGGGCGTAACATATTCTGAGGCGTAATAACAAAATCAGAATTTCCCCCAGTCATGACACGTCGGGAAATAGAGCCGTAAGTTAAAGGCATCAGCCCTTGCCGACAAGCGCGCTGAACCAATGCTGCGACCTCAGCCTTCGAGTCCTCAACAGCCACAACCAAAGCTGGATCCGCTTCAGAAATAGGATCACCCCACTCGGTCTCAACCTCAGTTTCACCCAAGTTTTCCACGGGCCTAGGAGAACCTAATCGATAAGAATCCAATAGGGCCTTAGCGGTAAACTCTACTGCAGTAAGACGCTGTAACGCTTCAGACATCGATTCCCCAGCAACCACCACACCATGGTTTTCCATAATCACCAGATTGGCGCCACGTTCAAATTCTTCTGCAATCACCTCGCCAAGCACCTCGCTACCGGGAAGTCGGTAATCGGCATATCCCACAGAACCACACAGTTTTTGAATCTGCGGAATCACGGATAAATCGGGAGCTTTTCGAGCCAAAGCAAACGCCACCAATGCGGGAGGATGCGCGTGAATAATAGCTTTCAACTCGGGCCGTTTTTCATAAATAGAGCGATGAATCGGAAATTCAGAACTCGCGCGATGCCCCGCTTCAGATTCCGTAGAACCATCCGCCAAAACTCGCACCATGTCCTTGGGTTGCAGCGACCCTTTATCCACGCCCGATGGCGTAATCCAAAGCCCAGCAGGATTATCCACATCTCGGAGTGAAAAATTACCACCCGATGTCGTGGTCATTCGCCCCCGATAAACCTGAGCAATCGCCACAGCCAGAATCTCTTTTGCTTGATCCGCACTATTCATATGCGCCTCGTTTAATTGAGGACAACCAAGGAATCAAAGGTGAAATCAAAAAAACGCACGGTAGCGCTCAAAAAAGAACATCCAAAAGGAAAGGCTCACGTCCTTGAAATGATCCGCTGTTTCATACAGCCAATGCCTTCCACGCATAACTCCACCTGATCACCTGCAGACAAATAACGAGGAGGCGACATACCCATCCCCACACCCGCTGGCGTGCCCGTGGCAATCACATCGCCAGGCAGCAAGGTCATGAACTGGGAAATATAACTTACCAAATACGGCACGCTAAACACCATATCCCCGCTCCACCCGCTCTGGCGTTTTTCGCCGTTCACCTTCGTCCAAAGGCTAAGGCTTTGCGGGTCTGAAATCTCATCGACTGTCAACAACAGCGGGCCCAGCGGAGCAAACGTATCCGCACTTTTCCCCTTCACCCACTGCCCGCAATGTTCTTTTTGCCAATCGCGCTCGCTGTAATCACACATCACGGTGTATCCCGCCAAGTGTTCAATGGCCTCCTTTTCGGAAATTCGACTTGCCGTTTTCCCGATCACCACGGCCAACTCGACCTCATAATCCAACTTTTCACATCCCGCAGGCAACAACACATCATCAAACGGACCGCAACAAGCCGTGCTTGCCTTCATAAAAAGAACCGGTTCTTCAGGAAGTCCCCCTCCAAATTCTTTGGCATGATCCGCATAGTTTTTCCCCACGCAAATCAACTTCGAGGGACGTGCAATAGGAGCACCCAACCTAACATCGGGGTCTAATTCTCTAGCTCCAAGACAGCCAGAATCGACCCAAGACCTCAGCGACTCCAATCCGCCACACGCAAAAAAACCTTCATCAAACTCACGAAACTCCTGAGAAGCATCCACCATGGTGCCATTTTCAAGCACGACTCCGGGACTTTCATGCCCCGCTTCACCATGGCGTATCAATTTCATAACTTCTCCTGTTGCTCCATTTCTCCCGTCACCCCATGCGAACTAGCGCTCCGCTAGTAAATTTCTCAACTCACCTGGAACTGGGAAAATCCCCGGTTGTGTAATGCTCCAAATCACCTCGCCATCGCGAAGCACATCAAACGTCCACAACCCACCTTTTTTGAGTTGCACGGGTTCACCAGTCGTTTCCTGAATCTCAGCCGCCACACGGGAGGCATGCATTCGGGAACTTCACGTCCCAGGATAAATAATTTCAAATGCCATCTTTTTTTAGGTTCGTTTTACTTGGAAGTCAGTAGCGCCGTAGCCTCTCCCTCCGCAGGAAATACGCCATGCTCCGTTTTTTTCCAAAGCACAACTCCATCCCGACGGAGTTCAAAAATCCCGCCACCACCTTCGATCAGAGTTACATCTTCTCCCGTTGCCTTTTTGATTTCTGCCGACACACGGTCGGCTTCAGGAAGGAAGTTTCAAACACCGCAGTATTCAATTTCAATAGCCATGCCTGAAATATGCAATGC
>CAZOWD010000123.1:2691-6174 GCA_964583225.1 uncultured Verrucomicrobiales bacterium
GCTTTCAACTCTGCCACGCTTGTCACTTTCAAAAGAAGCACGAGCACCGAGTAAACGGAAATGCCCAAGCCGATCAAAAGACCTAAAGCGACACATTGTTTCCAAAACGCCTCGGTGAACCAAGAACCTAGCACAAGCAATGCCAACCAAACGACAACTCCCATCGCAACACTCGCAACAAGGATCCGCAACGTGCGCATCCAAAATTCTTTAGTAGGATGCACCATTCCCTTGAGGCCACGGCCCAACAAAAAGACATTCACCCATGCTGCCACCGTCGTTCCCAAGGCAATACCAACGTGCCCCATCGGGGTAAAAAGCAACAAGCTCACCACGATGTTTACCACCACGGTTATACCCGCCATCACCATGGGAGCCTTGGTGTTTTCTCGTGCAAAATACCCAGGTTGGAGCACTTTAATCATCACATACCCAGGAAGCCCCAATGCAAAAGCTCGAAGCGCCAAGCCCGACTGCATAGCGTCGTCTGGAGTAAATGCCCCCCGTTGAAATAACACGGTAATGATCGGCTCAGGCATCACAATCATCGCCACCGCAGCGGGTAAGGTAACCAAAAGCCCAAGCTCCATCCCCCGCACCATACTATCGGACGCGCCTTGCGCATCGCCACGACGAAGCAAGCGTGTCACTTCTGGCAACAAAACCACGCCCAACGCAATCCCAATCATGCCCAAAGGAAGTTGATAAATACGGTCTGAAATATAAAGCCAAGTGATCGCACCTGGGATAAACGACGCGATAATTCCACCAACCAACAAGTTAATTTGCTGAATGCCGGCAGCCAAAACTCCAGGCCCCATCAAGCCAAAGAGTCGTTTAATAGAGCTATCAAACACAGGCTTCTGCACCTTCACGACGTAGCCATTTTTAAGACACGCCCCGTAGAGCAGTAAAAACTGGAGCAATCCAGCCACCGCCACACACCACGCACACACGTGAGCGGGAACCTTCGAACCAAACCACGCTACAAAAATCCCAAGCCCAAGCAAAAAGACAACATTGAGCAAAATGGGAGCTGCCGCAGGCACCCCAAACATCTTAAATGTATTCAAAACCCCACTCAAATGCGCCACGAGCGCCATAAACAGTAGGTAAATAAAGGTTATCTGAGAAAGGGTTACCGTTAGATCAAACGTCTCGGGATGGTTTCTATAAATTTTTAAAGTAGCACCATCGTAATCCACTTTTCCGGTCAACGCAGGCTTCCGAACAATATCACCCTCAAGCCAACCGTAATGATGCCCATCAGGCAAACGGATCCGCCCATACTCATTTGCGTTCAGCGTCCACTGCCCATCGTGTGAAGTTAATCCAGTAATTGCAACGCTTGGCTTCCTCTCCTGCCTCTTCGCACGCTCCCTCTCTTGTTGGTTAAACGCCTCCACCACCTTGGCAAGGTTCACGGACTCGCCGCGCTCCCCATTCCCTATAAAATGCGGAAACTCTAAAGGTTTTTCGACAACAAAATGTAAGTTTTCCAGAGCATAATACTGTCCAGCGCCTTTCAAAGACGAGTCACTTATCGCAAAATAGACATTTTTTAGACCATCGATGGGCACGGAAAATGACTCGCGAGAAACCTCTGATTTTTTAGATTCTAGGGGCAATTCGACCTTAGCCTTAAACCCAGGAACCACGACGCCCATGATCTGAGACATAAATGGGATGGCAAACAAGGTCATCACCACCAGCATCACCAACAACGTTGAAAAAGCATTCGAGGCAAACGCCATCGCTTTTTCTTCCCCTTCTTTTTCGAGGCGACGCCCAAACATGGGAACAAACGCCGAGTTAAACGCGCCCTCACCAAAAATACGCCGAAAGAGGTTTGGAAAACGAAATGCCGAGAAAAAGGCGTCCCCCATCAACCCCGATCCCAAATAACGAGCAATCAGAATGTCCCGTAAAAATCCCAGCACCCGACTCATGGCCGTAAAGCCGGATACTTTCATCAAGTTGCGAAGCATTTTTTAAATCAATGGTATGAGGTTATCCTTGATTAGAACCTGAGCCTGTTGACGCTCGGCGGAGGCGATCCATAATCGCAACTCCCAATCCAGTTTCGGAAACGGGCTCGGCGATAATTTCATCCACCCCGCTTTCGTCTAGTTTGCGCAGAAGGAAGAAAAAACGAACCGCCGCTTCTGCCAGCTTTCCTTTTCCTGGAGAGAGCGTTTCTACAACGTCCCACTTGTAACCGTCCACGAGCCCAGTTTTATCCGACCCGCAATAGCTAAGTAATGCGTATTTCTTTCCTGGTTCTGGTTTAAATTCTGAAATATCATTCAACACGCGCAAAGGCGTCACGGGAGCATAGTGGCTCGCCAATTGACCTGGAGCTGCCGGATGATCCTCCAGCGTTTTCCCCTCGGCTCGGTCTTTTCGTGAAAGTTTTGTTTTCGGGCGCACCACACGACCAAAACGCTGAAGCATCTCCTTAGGCACAGGACCAGCGCGCAGCAGGTGAAGGTCTGGGCGTTTTTCTCCCATCTCGGGACGAATAATCGTGCTTTCCAGTCCTTCGCGACACGCCCCGCCATCGATAATGAGAGGGATTCGTCCACCTAGCTCTTTTTCCACGGCGCTCGCGGATGTCGGACTAATCCGACCGAAACGATTGGCGCTGGGTGCTGCAATCGGACGACCTAACGCCCGAACCACTGCTTTCATAATAGGATGAGCACTCATTCTGACCGCCACGGTAGGCATTCCACTCGTTACAATATCGGGAATGCATGATTTTTTCGGTAAAATAATAGTGAGCGGCCCAGGCCAAAACGCCTTCATCAATTTTTGCAACACAAGCTCCAACTCCTCGGGAACTTCGGCGATCTCAGCAACTTGCTCATAAGACCCCACATGCACAATCAGTGGATCAAACGAGGGGCGTCCCTTCGCCTCAAACACCTTGGCAACAGCCTCGGCATTTAAAGCATCTGCTCCCAGACCATACACAGTCTCGGTGGGCAATGCCACCACCTCTCCAGCCTCAAGGAGCGTTACAGCCTCTTGAACCACTTTTTTTTGCTCCGAGGGATCGGAGGCATCAATGATACGGGTATCGTTCACGCCCGAATCCCTATCCTACCCCACGGAAAATGAGAAGCTAAATACTCACCTAGATCGCCTTAACTCCCTAGTTTCATGAGATTAACCCTCCTTTTCAGGAGAAAATTTCTGGGTTCTGTAAAAAAAATGCAAAAACATACCATTTTTATCTTGTCAGAAATCAAAATTTGATACAGTTTCCGCCCGCCGTCCGAAAGGACGCCAATGAGACCTGCCTGATTGACCTTCCCAAAGTTAATCGCACCGTTGAAAAACGAAACATGGCAAACTCATTCGGGGAGTAGCTCAGCTTGGTAGAGCGCCGGCTTTGGGAGCCGGATGTCGCAGGTTCGAATCCTGTCTCCCCGACCATTTAATAAAGGCTTCAAGTTCACCCTTGAAGCCTTTTCCTTT
>CAZOWD010000124.1:0-6164 GCA_964583225.1 uncultured Verrucomicrobiales bacterium
AGTTTTCATTATATTATAGGTTTATATTTTATAATTAATTTTGGAGCCCTAGCCAGGCAAGGCGAGCCCCCCATCATAAGGGGTTATCCGGTCAAAAAAAAATCCGGCAAGCGATATTTGATTTTTTTATAAATATCTGGTTGGTATCGAAAGGTTAGGCGTGAAATCTGGACGCCAGAGCAAGTTATGATCGATTTATTTTTAAGTTCCTCGGTAGAGATGAGGATTTAATGAGATGATAAGGGTGCTCTGCTGAGGGGGGGACAACATCATCTCTGAGTCATCCCTAAGTCATCCCTAAGTCATCCCTTTTCACGTCTCAAGGCGTCATTTGTATGCACAATGTGTCACTTATCGGCAACTTAAGAAAACCCCAAAAAAAGCCCTAAAGCCCTTATAAACACGGACTTTAGAGCTTTTTAAAGGAGATACCCCCAGCGGGAATCGAACCCACATCTAAGGTTTAGGAAACCCTTGTTCTATCCGTTGAACTATGGGGGCGTGAGGTAATGCGGGGATGATTTGCCTTGTTTTTTTTGACAGGTCAAGGTCAATGGGCTGAAATAATTAACGAACGTCCACAAATCATCCACACATTTCTCATGATTCCCTCCATTCAAAAGCAAATCAAACAATCCTGGCAACTCCTCAAAAATGGTGGGTGGCATCCGATGCTTGCCGTTTATGTTGTATTTTTACTGGGATCCATCGCGATCCTCACGCCTCTCACCACCCTCAGCGTGCAAGGGATCGTTTCCCTCTCTGGGCAGGAGGCGCTTAGCGATACCGATATCGCCCATTTTTTACTCAGTCCGCTGGGCGCTGTTACAGGGATCGCCTTGGCAACACTCACGCTCACCTTTGCGCTTCTCGGCTACGCAGCCTTACTCATCCCAGCTCACGCGATTCAAAACGATGAACGTTCGTCGCTCACGAAAACATTCACCCAACTCGCCAAACACACCCCGGTTTTGCTCAGGCTCTCCCGCCGCATCATCACCCGCTACCTCATCCTCGCCCTTCCATTTCTCGCAGTGATCGGAGCCACTTACTGGTTTCTTCTTTCTGAAAACGACATCAACTACTACCTCGCCGAGCACCCACCCGAATTTATTGGCGCCGTAGCCATAGCGGCCGTCACCCTCCTCCTGTTCGGAATCAGTTGGGTCAAAATCACGGTTTCTTGGTTTTTCTCCATCCCACTGATTCTCTTTTCTCAAAAATCTTCACGCGAGGCAAAAACGCTCAGCGAACAACACTCGCTCGGGCATAAAAAGGCCATCACAACCGGGTTGGCACTTTGGCTATTTGGCTCTCCCCTTCTCAGCTTTCTACTTACGTTACCCATCGCGTTATTAGGAAGCTGGCTCATTCCACAGCTAGCCCACCGACTTCCCATGCTAGCGCTCGCACTGGGCATCTCCATGCTCTTAAACGCCATCATTTCATTTTCCGTTGGTTTTATTTCTCTCAGTCTTCTCGCCCACTACAACATCCGCCTGTTCAAAGAACTCGGGCTTGATGCCTCATGCTCGGGAGCTTGCGCAGATCAACTCTCAACCCACCACCACATTTTCCGAGTCTCCTCCAGGGATTGGAAAGTAATCAGCGCCGCCGTCCTCGCCGTCCTTTGCATGGGAGGAGTTTCCTTCTACATGATTCAAAAACTTCCGCTCAAGGATGACACTCTAGTGATCGCTCACCGAGGAGCTTCAAAAATGGCACCAGAAAACACGCTAGCCGCCATCAAAAAAGCGGTCGAACTCAAGGCCGACTGGGTGGAAATTGACGTGCAAGAAACCGCCGACGGAAAAGTAATCGTTTACCACGATAGCGATTTCAAACGCCTTGGCAACAACCCCACAAACACGTGGAATATTCAGTCAAGCGAGCTCAACAAAGTGGATATCGGCTCGTGGTTTTCTCCCAAATTTTCGACAGAAAATCCGCCATCGCTAAAAGAAGTGCTTCAAGTTTGTAAGGGGAAATCTGGCCTTATCATCGAACTCAAATACTACGGACACGACCAAAACCTCGAACAAAAAGTGGTCGATCTCGTGGAAGCTGCTGGCATGGAAGATCACGTCATGATCATGTCTCTCAGCTACAAAGGAGTTCAGAAAATTCGCAAAATCCGCCCGCATTGGCCAATCGGACTGCTCTCCACCGTAGCACTTGGCGACATCACCAAACTCGACGTTGATTTTCTCGGACTCAATAGCCGCGCCGCCACAAAAAGCCTCATAAAAAAAGCGCACAAGCTCGGCATTAAAGTCTTTGTGTGGACCGTCGATGACCCCATTGATATGTCAACGATGGCGAGCCGTGGCGCCGACGGGTTAATCACAAACGTGCCCGACGTCGCTTTAGACATCCTGCAACAGCGCAAAAAACTCAACCACGCCGAGCGGCTCCTACTTGAGCTTGCGCATATTTTTGGAAAGCGCCCACCGATAACGCTTCAGTAAGTCATTCTCCCGCGTAAGAGTTGATTTTTCCATCGTTCAGTGTTAACGCTTCTTAGGCGACGACGCCTTCACCCCCTCATCTTCGTCCTGAAGTTCTTTTCTCTTTTTGCCTCTGTTTTTCTAAAGGCAAAAATCACTCAAACTCACCATTTAAACCATCACACCACCCCACAATACCATGCGTAGCGATATCGTAAAAAAAGGCCACAACAGAGCCCCACACCGTTCACTTCTCCGGGCTACAGGCCTGAAAGAGGAAGATTTCAACAAACCATTCATCGGGGTGGCTAACTCCTACATCGAAATCATCCCTGGACACTTTTTCTTGGATAAAGTTTCCGCCATCATCAAAGATGAAATTAAAAAATCGGGCTGTGTTCCTTTTGAATTTAACACCATCGGTGTGGACGACGGCATTGCGATGGGTCACGACGGCATGCTTTTCTCGCTTCCAAGCCGTGAAATCATCGCCAACTCAATCGAAACCGTAATGAACGCGCACAAGTTGGACGCGATGATCGCCATCCCCAACTGCGACAAAATCGTTCCCGGCATGATCATGGGAGCCTTGCGCGTGGATGTTCCTACCGTTTTTGTTTCCGGAGGCCCCATGGCAAAAGGGTATAAAAAAGACGGCACGCCTATCGATTTAGCCACCGCATTCGAAGCCGTCGGGCAATTTGAAGCGGGTGAAATCACCGAAAGCGAACTCACCGAAATCGAATGCAACGCATGCCCAAGCGGCGGAAGTTGCTCGGGAATGTTTACCGCCAACTCCATGAACACACTCATGGAGGCTATGGGAATCGCCCTTCCAGGAAACGGAACCATCGTAGCGCTCACCCCAGAACGTGAAGAACTCTACCGCAAAGCAGCACGTCGAGTTTGTGAAATCGCATTAATGAACGAAGAGGAATCTGCCAAATTCAAGATTTCGAACATCCTCAACGAAAACGCAGTAAGAAACGCATTTGCCGTAGACATGGCAATGGGTGGCAGCTCAAACACCGTTCTCCACATGCTCGCCATCGCAAAAGAAGCGGGCGTCAACTTCAACCTCGAGGACATCAACAAAATCTCAAAACGCATCTCTCACATTGCTAAAATTTCACCAAGCCTCACCACCGTCCACATGCAAGACATCGACGCCGCAGGTGGCGTATCCGCCGTCATGCACGAGATGAGCAAACGAGGCGACGACATTTTAGCCGACAACCTCACGGTTACAGGAGAAACCATCAAAGAGCGCATCGCCGACGCCAGCATCAAGGATACCAACATCATCCACTCCATCGACAACCCCTACAGCGAAGTTGGCGGACTCGCTATCCTCTACGGAAACCTCGCAGAGCAAGGCGCAGTCATTAAAACAGCAGGCATCACGGGAAGCCGAGTTTTCACAGGAAAGGCAGTCTGTTTCAACTCACAAGACGAAGCAATCGACGGCATCATCAACGGTAAAGTCAAAGCGGGCGACGTCGTTGTCATCCGCTACGAAGGACCCAAAGGAGGCCCTGGCATGCAAGAAATGCTCAGCCCAACCAGCCTCATCATGGGTATGGGACTCGGTAAATATGTCGCCCTGATCACCGACGGCCGATTCAGCGGAGCGACACGCGGTGCTAGTATCGGACACGTTTCTCCTGAAGCTGCAGAAGGCGGCATGATCGGACTCTTGGAAGACGGCGATGAAATCCACATCGATGTGGATAAATACATCCTTGAGGTCAAACTCTCCGACGAAGAAATCGCCAAGCGCAGAGCCAATTTCAAACCAATCGTAAAACCGCTTAAAAGCAAATGGCTCAAGCAATACCGCACGCTGGTCACCAATGCGAGCAACGGTGCCGTGCTCGAAGCTGAATAAGCCACACCGCATTTCAAACCTCCTTTCATCCCACCTCTCAGTCTATGAGAAGGTGGGATTTTTTTATCTTCAAATAAACCGCTCAAAGAATCTCAGGACACCCACCAAACTCTTTCACGATGAACAACAGGCAAACTTTTCCCACGTAAAAAAACTTACTCTTTTTAGGTGACAAACCTACATTTTAAGCTAAGCACCCGCCGTGCTCATTATACGTAAACTTACCAAAACTCTCGGCGGACGCACTCTTTTTGAAGATGCAGACATGACTATCAACTGGGGCGAACGCGTCGCTCTCGTCGGCCCTAACGGGGCTGGTAAGTCAACCCTCTTCAAACTTATTCTCAAAGAGGACACGCCAGATTCAGGCAGCATCGAAATCGATGACTATGCCATCGTCGGATACCTCGCGCAAGAAGCGGGAACTCCTAAAGACGAAACGATTCTCGAAATCGCCATTGGAATCACACCTGAATTGACCAAAGCCATCGCAACCATGCGCGAGCACGAAGCTGCAGGAACAACCAACGATCCTGAATACCACGCAGCTCAAGACACCTTCGATGCCGCTAACGGATACCAACTCGAACCCAAAGCCAAACGCATCCTTGCCGGCCTTGGATTCCAACAAGACCAATTTAACGCCCCGGCTGCCGAATTTTCTGGTGGATGGGTCATGCGCGCCCACATGGCCAAACTTCTTGTCATGGAGCCAGACCTCCTGATGCTGGACGAGCCTACCAACCACCTCGACCTCACGGCCCTCATTTGGCTTCAGCGCTATCTCTCTAACTACCCCGGCGCTATCCTCATGATTTCCCACGACCGCGATTTCATGGACACCCTCGTCGAGACCGTTTACGAAATCGATGAAGAGAAACTCATTTCCTACACCGGCAACTACACATCCTACTTGGATCAGCGCAACAAGCGATACACTCAAAAAGTGCAAGCTTACCGGAACCAAAATAAAGAAATCGAGCGCATCCAAGAATTTATCGATCGGTTCCGCTCCGTCACGTCCAAGGCGGCTCAAGTGCAGAGCCGTGTGAAACAACTTGAAAAAATGAAGCGCCTGCCCAAGCCAATCGCTCCGCGCAAGGTGTTCAAGTTTAACTTCCCACAGCCAAAGCGCTCGAACCAAAAGGTCATCGAGCTGGAGAAAATCCACAAAGCCTACGGCGACAAAGTCATTTACGAATCACTCGACCTCACCATCGAACGCGGCGACCGCATGGTGCTTGTTGGACCAAACGGTGCTGGTAAATCAACCTTGTTGAAAATCCTTGCTGGCACACTTGATTTTGAAAGTGGCACCCGCAAAGCTGGTTACAACACCACCATCGGCTACTACTCCCAGCACCGCACCGAGTCCATGGATGAATCCAACACCGTGCTCGAAGAAGTGATGTCCAGCGGTGGCGACATGCGCGAAGACGAAGCCCGCTCCATCCTTGGATCATTTCTTTTCCGTCGTGCCGATGTGCACAAAAAAGTCCGCGTGCTTTCTGGAGGTGAAAAATCACGTCTGAACCTCGTGAAATTCCTCGTAAACCCACCCAACCTCCTTCTTATGGACGAGCCCACTACCCACCTCGACATCATTTCCATCGAGGCACTTCTCCAAGCGCTCAAACACTACGAAGGCACACTCGTTTTCATCTCCCACGACGTTCACTTTATCAGAAACCTCGCAGAGATCACCCTCCACATCGACAACGGCAAACTCACCCGTTACGCTGGAGGATACGATTATTACATCGAAAAAAGTGGCCTCGACGACTCACGCGGAGCCGTCACCGCGTAATTCAAAAACTTGAGATTACCCA
>CAZOWD010000125.1:0-6041 GCA_964583225.1 uncultured Verrucomicrobiales bacterium
TAAGCTTTGCACCTGCAAATGGCATGCTGCTCATCCAAGAAAAATCAGCGGGATGTGCCTGTGGTGAATGGGTTCGTATCTCTCAAGGTTGGGCTCCAAAAGACAATTAGGAATTTCATTCCCTGATCAATCATCTTAAATAAATCATCATCATTCCTAGTAAAAAATAGATCGTAAGATTCTTAGTTTAAAAACAGCATCATGAAAATAATCCTCATCCTATCCCTCCTCAGTGGTATGCTCTTGGCAGCAGATTGGCCAAGCTATCAACACGACAATCGCCGCTCTGGTATCACCTCAGAGCAACTGAATGCCGCCAACCTCACTCAGAAATGGGTATTCACATCGAAGGCTCGTCCCCAACCTGCATGGTATGGTAAAATGGTTCGCGACTCATGGAGTAAGCGCACATTCCAAGCGGATACATTCGATTACGATAAAGCATTCAACCTCATCGCTGCAGATGGTAAAGTATTTTTCGGTTCTAGCTCGGGAAATGCCTGTGTTGCTCTGAATGATGTTGATGGGGCTGAAGTGTGGCGGGTTCCCGTTGGTGGTGCCGTTAGAGTGGCTCCAGCTTATAATGACGGTAAAGTTTATTTTG
The DNA here is from genome assembly GCA_964583225.1 of uncultured Verrucomicrobiales bacterium. Lineage (GTDB taxonomy): Bacteria > Verrucomicrobiota > Verrucomicrobiia > Verrucomicrobiales > Akkermansiaceae > Oceaniferula. The sequence continues at coordinate 605 of CAZOWD010000125.1, forward strand.
GCTCAGACGATGGCAAAGTCTATTGCGTCAATGCCAACAATGGCTCTTTGATTTGGGACTATCGTGGTGGGGCTTCAGCAACAATGATAGGCAATAACCAGAAGTTCATTTCTCGATTTCCTTGTCGGACAGGCGTAATGATTGAAGGGGGCAGCGCCTATTGTGGATTTGGACTTCTAACTTGGCATACTAATACCCTTTCCAAACTGAATGCCTCTACAGGAGTGGAAGAACAAAGAGCCGATAAAAATGGACGTCGCTTTAGTTTCGAAGGTATCTTGCTTTCTGACGGCACAAATATCTTCGTGACTCAAGGTCGCAATGCTCCCGCATCATTTAAATTAAATGGTCTGTCCTACAACGGTGAATTTCCCAAATATAATGGTCGTCCGAGCACTGGTGCTACTACAGCAACACTGAGTGCCAGCGGATCTCTATTTCACGGTCCAGGTCATAGCCGTGGTCTTAAAGAGGATTACATGCTGGAAAGTAATGCTTCTGACCTGACGATTGTAACTGCACACAAATCAGTAAACCGTATCCTCATCAATGGCTCCGACCGTTATGCGCTCATCCGGGATGTGGTAACTCCCATAGCTGGTTCCTATTCTTGGACTCAGGGAATTGAAAAACCAGTCACCATGATCCTCGCAGGAACAACCCTCTATGTCGGAGCAAAAAATCAAGTTATTGCGATCGATTCAACCAGTGGCACGGTTCTCAAAATCCTTCCAGTCGATGGCACGGCTTACAGCTTGGCCGTTGCGAATGGTAAACTTTTTGCCTCGACCACTACGGGGAAAATTTATGCCTTTTCTGAATAAGAAAATTGCGTCGTTTGCATAGAGCAAAGTTTTAAAAATATAAAAAAATCCTGTCGCCATGAAAAAATGACGACAGGATTTTGTGTTTTAAAAGATGCATTAAAGCTTTTTAGCCGACGGGGCAGGGGGAGAGTTGTTGGAAGAAGTCGTTGCCTTTGTTGTCGACTAGGATGAAGGCTGGGAAGTTTTCCACGCGGATTTTCCAGACGGCTTCCATTCCGAGTTCAGGGTATTCAAGAACTTCGAGCTCTTTGATGTTGTCGCGTGCCAGTAGAGCGGCAGGACCGCCAGCGCTTCCTAGGTAGAATCCTCCGTGTTTTTTACAGGCGTCGGTGACTTGTTGGGATCGGTTCCCTTTGGCGAGCATTACCATTGATCCGCCGTTGGCTTGGAAAAGATCCACGTAACTATCCATGCGTCCAGCGGTTGTGGGGCCAAATGAGCCAGATGCGTATCCTTCTGGAGTTTTTGCCGGACCCGCGTAGTAAACTGGGTGGTCTTTGATGTATTGGGGGAGTTCGCCTTCTTTTTCGAGACGCTCTTTGAGTTTTGCGTGAGCGATGTCGCGGGCAACAATGATTGTGCCACTGAGGGAGAGGGCAGTAGTGACAGGGTATTTGTCGAGTGTTTCAAGCACTTTGTCCATGCCTTCATCCAAGTCGATCTCGACGCCTTTGAATTTCCAGTCACGGAATTCTTCAGGGATGAAGCGTCCTGGATTTTTCTCGAGTTTTTCGATGAATATTCCGTCCTTTGTAATTTTAGCTTTGGCCTGGCGGTCGGCAGAGCAGGAAACTCCGATGCCTACTGGGCAGGATGCTCCGTGACGGGGAAGGCGGATTACGCGAACATCGAGGGCAAAATATTTTCCTCCAAACTGGGCGCCGATTCCAATTTCTCGGGCTTTGATGAGTAGTTCTTCTTCGAGTTGGGTGTCGCGGAAGGCTTGGCCGTGCTCGTTTCCTGTAACGGGGAGGGCATCGTAGTAACGCGCAGAGGCGAGTTTGACTGCTTTGAGGTTGGCTTCGGCAGAAGTTCCCCCGATAACAAAGGCGAGGTGGTAAGGTGGGCAGGCGGCGGTGCCGAGCGATTTCATTTTCTCGACGCAGAACTTTATCATACTCTCTGGGTTGAGGAGTGCCTTGGTTTCTTGGTAAAGGTAGGTTTTGTTGGCTGAGCCACCTCCTTTGGTCATGAAAAGGAATTTATAAGCATCTCCCTCCTCGGCATAGAGGTCGATTTGGGCGGGGAGGTTGGTTTTGGTGTTGACCTCTTCATACATGCTGAGTGGTGCGCTTTGGGAATAACGAAGGTTTTCTTCGGTGTAGGTTTTGTGGATTCCTTTAGAAAGTGCTTCGGCATCGTTGCATCCCGTCCAGACTTGTTGTCCTTTTTTTCCCATCACGATGGCGGTGCCGGTGTCTTGGCAGAGCGGGAGGATCCCGTGGGAGGCGATTTCAGCATTTTTTAGAAGCATGAGAGCTACCATGCGATCGTTTTCCGTGGCATTGGGGTCTTTGAGGATGTCGGCAACCTGTTCGAGATGAGAGGTGCGGAGGGTGAATGAGATGGCTTTAAAGGCTTCGTTAGCGAGGAGAGTGAGGGCTTCTGGTTCGACTTTTAACATTGGCTTGCCCTCAAAATCGACGACGGAAACGTGATCGGAACTGATTTTTTCGTATTCTGTGGTGTCTTTGCCGAGAGGGAAAGCTTCTTGAAAATGGAAGGGTGTGTTGGACATAATTTGATTTTTGGTTGTTTCTGGTAAATTGGGTAAGATTTATTAAATGGGAGTAGCTCAAGTAATGGTTTGGCAACTGATGGAATTAAGTCTGCAGGTATTCTTAAATCAATAGGAAACGTCGAAAGCGCAAGAAAAGTGAAGAAATGAGCAAAAAAGGCTTGATTAGTCGGTTCGGAACGCTATCAAGCGCGTCCCAATGGCTAAGAAATCATGGATCGCGCGCAACAAGCGCAAGCAAAGAACTGTCGCTAAGTATGCTGAGCTGCGTAAGCAACTCAAAGAAGAGAAGGACTATGTCGGTCTTAGCATGCTTCCTCGTGACTCGAGTCCAACTCGTGTTGTCAATCGCTGTGAGCACACAGGACGTCGTCACGGATACCTCCGTCGCTTTAAGCTCTCACGTATTTCATTTCGTGAGCTCGCTTCGCACGGTATGATCCCCGGCGTCACCAAATCAAGCTGGTAAGTTTGACTCGGTTGGTATATTTTCAGGCGCAAGGTGGCTCAGCTCACCTTGCGTCTTTCTCATTTTTATATTTTTGACCTATGCCTCTTTACGAATACATTTCAGTAAACCCAGATAATCCTGAGAAGAGTTGTCGTGTGTGTGCTAAGGGGTTTGAGTTGCGTCGCCCAGTAGATCGGGAGGCGTTGGAGGTGTGTCCGCTGTGTCGGAATGCTGTAAAAAAGGTGATAAGCCGCGTGAATACACCGAGAATTACAAAACCGTTTTCAACGACGGATGCCAAAAAAGCAGGCTTTACCGTTTTGGAGAAACGTGACGAAGGAGTTTACGAAAGACAATGATCGCAGGGGTTACCAATAGTATGCTGGCAATGGCCGGTCCGTTGCCAACCGAACTCCCCACCTGGGACTTGGTGGTGATGTATTTGGTGGGGATTATCTTTTTCCTCATGGTTAATGCGCTGTTTGTGGCGATTGAGTTTGGCTTGGTAAAGGTGCGTAAAAGCCAGTTGATCGAGGCGCAGGAAGATTACCCCAAGCGTTCTTCTCTTGCATTGCACGTGCTCGATAAGCTCGATGGATACCTTTCCGCTGGGCAACTCGGTATCACGGTTGCCTCGCTGGTTCTGGGAATGCTGGGTGAACCATTGGTGTTGCATTTTGTGGCCCCGTTACTCGATGGAGTTTTGCCAGAGTGGGCGATTCGGCCTATATCGATTACGATTGCAGCCGGATCATTTTCATTTGTGCATGTGATTTTGGGTGAGCAGGTTCCCAAGGTGTTGGCGATTCATAAACCCGTCGGCACCGTGATGAAGCTCGTTGGTCCGTTGCACATGTTTTATCGGGTCTTTAGCTGGGCTATTTTTGTGATCAATGGAACGGCGAATTGGATTTTGAAAAAAGTCTTTAAGGTGGAACCTATCGGCCATGGGGACGTGCATAGTGCTGAAGAATTGGCATTGTTGGTTGAGGAAAGTGGGGAACACGATGAGGTGACGGATACCGAGCGTGAGATTTTGATCAACGCTCTGGAGTTGAACGATATTTCCGTTAAGGATGTGATGACGCCTCGGAGTGAAGTGGTTGTTTTAGATGCCGATGAGTCTTTTAAAGATAACCTGGAACTGGCGATTCGGACAAAACATACGCGTTTCCCGCTGGTGAAAGGTCACTTGGATCACGCGATTGGTTTGATTCATATCAAAGATATTTTAACGATGCTCAACGATGAGGATCCAGATCTCATGAAGATTAAGCGTCCATTAAAAGTGGTGCCTGAAACGATGGCGCTGGACGTGTTACTTCAATTTTTCCTCAAAGAACATGCGCAGCTTGCGCTGGTGGTCGATGAGCATGGCGACTCCGCAGGATTAGTTTTTCTCGATAACGTTATCGAGGAGCTTGTAGGGGATATTCAAGATGAATTTGATAACGAGCACAGCGCATTCAAGCGCGTGAATGCTGAGGAGTTTGTTGTGGAAGGGGCGATGACTCTGAATGAACTCTCCGATCACGAACCAGAGATTGATCTGGAAAGTGGCGAGGTTACCACTGTGGGCGGGTATATTATTTTAGAACTCGGTCATATCCCAGATCCTGGAGAAACTCTAGAGGTGATGGGATATGAGGCGAAAGTGATGAATACCGATGGCCGACGTGTGGGGCAGGTGTATTTTAGAAAATTGCCTCAGAAGGAGGACGCTGAAAACGAGCAGTAAAGGCGCTGAAGCTGAGGAGGAGTTTTTTTGTTTTTATTGGTCTCACTCCCGAAGTTTGGAATCAACCATGATGGTCACGGGACCGTCGTTGATGAGTGCAATTTGCATATCGGCTCCAAACTCTCCGCTGGGGCAGGTTTTACCCATCGCTTCGTTTGATTTTTTTAGGAAAAGCTCATAAAGCGGGATCGCTTTTTCGGGACGTGCCGCCTTGATAAATGAGGGGCGGTTTCCTTTTTTTGTATTTGCGTGCAAGGTGAATTGGCTCACGATGAGTAACTCGCCATCGACGTCTTTTAGGCTGAGGTTCATTTTTCCATCGGCATCTGAAAAAATCCGCATTTTGGTCATTTTTCCAACGAGCCAGTCCACGTCTTCGGGGCCATCTTCGTCGACAATGCCGAGCAGCACTAAAAATCCAGTGCCGATGGAGCCTACGATTTTGTGATCGATGCTAACGCTGGCTTCGGAAACTCGCTGAATGATAATTCTCATGGTGAATGTAGTTCGTTGTTAGAATGGGAAGGCTCGACAAAAAGACGTTGTTCTTTTCGCCGGAAAAACCGATTTTTGGGTAAATTGATTTTTGAGGGGGTGATCGAATGGATCAGCCCCGTGCAACGTTTGAGAAGCGACTCAGAAATATCTGAAACTCCTTCCTTTTTCAAGTAGTCATGTAGAAC
>CAZOWD010000126.1:0-6031 GCA_964583225.1 uncultured Verrucomicrobiales bacterium
GCGTGAAACTTGCTGCCCAGCGAGGGCGTCCGTCATCGGATGGCACCTCAGATGGGACAAGCGTTATGGGAGTTTCGAGAGAAGGTGAAGTAACCACGACCCTGGGAGTAAGCGCAGGAGAAGGACCTCGATATGCCATGTGCAACGCGATAGGCGTATGAGGTTGAACAATCGTCATCGACGTATTTAAGGAGTAATCTTGTCCGGGGAGAAATTCCGAATACGCAAGCATCCAATGGATGGTTTGTAACCAAAACTCATCATACATATTTCCCAACTCTCGGGCATCTGGGAAAAAGTCCCACTTCCATAATCCATCGGCATTCACAAGCCCCGTGACCCCTTGACCATAACGACGGACGAGGAGAAGTGGAAAGCCACCCTGCGTCGAACTATTTCCAAGTTGGCCGTAAGCTAACACGCGCGTGAATGGTTTTACGATATCGATGCGATGAGCATCTTTTAACTCGGGCAAATTGTTCCAAACTGGGGAATCAGGGCCCGGCAAAGCCTGTCCAAATAAACCAGCCGCTTCACCGTCGGGCGACGGTTGCAGTTTAAATTTCCCCGTAATGCCGGACTTCCAGGTGACTGGTTCGAGAGGTGCAAGCTCCGGCAAATTTCCCGTATAAGGTTTGGAGCGGGAAAAGAGAATGGCGCCCCCTTGGTCTTTGACAAATTTTCGCAACAAGGCAATGCGCTTAGGATTGAGGAAATGCTCGGAGTTTTTTCCAAAAATAATCAGATCGTAAGCTGAGAGCTCCTTCATGGTGTCGGGGAAAACATCACGGTTAGATTCGTGAGGTTTGGATTCTCCGGAATCGATTCGGAACCACCGCGTTTCGCTCAATCGGTGAACCGACACCACGTCCATGTGCTTTTGCTTACGGAGTAATTGCGCTAAAAACTTACTATCCCAGTAGGGTGCGCCCTCTGCGATAAAGACGCGTGCTTTATCATCGAGAATACGCAGATGAATATCCAAGGAATTATTGGATACGCGGAGTTCGCCCGATTGCACGGGGATTTGCAGTTTGAGGACGGTTGATTGCTTGGGAGCTTTGAGAGAAAAAGTATGCACGGTGGGTTTCCCCGATTCGATGCGAACCTTTGCTTTATCGATGATTTTACCATCTTCTCCGACGAGGGAGAGCTGTGAGTTAAATCGGTCGAACCCACGGGCGTGAATCACCGCCGTCACCTGAATGAGCTGTCCGGGAAATCCCGTGATTGTTTTGCGTGGTGATTTAATCGCGAGGTCTTTGTTTTTTTGTGAACCTCCAATGGGGAATGTGTAAAATGGGATTTGTAAAGCTTGGGCACGCAGTTCGAAATTTGAATGTTTTGGGATATGCGTTTGTCTTCCGTCACTTAAAACAAACACACCGGCAAGAGGCACTCCTTGACCACTCAGCTGAGATAATAACTGGTCGGCAGACGATGTGAGATCACTCACTTCACCGTCGGGGGTGAGTGAGGCATCAGATTTCACCTCACGGATTGTATCGTCAAAGGTGTAATACCTCACATCGACCTCTGCCTTTTTTGCCATTTGCGCAATCTGCTCTTTGAGTTGTTTGGCTTTTTCGATGCGAGACGTCTCGCCATCTTTAACCGACATCGATTTTGAGGAATCGATCATCACAGCCCAGACGCGAGAAACCTCTTCTTTCACCGATTGCCAATGTCCCGGGTTGATCAGGAAAACAGCGAGCGCGAGCAGGGTTAAAATACGTAGAGTGAGTAAGATTTTGCGTAACCTTCCCGGTGCGGCTTGAGAGGACTTCCAAGCGAGCCAAGAAGCACCAACCATCACCACTATGAGAAGTGGGATGAGAAAGGGTAATGGTAAAACGGGGTTCATGAGAAACAATGAATCGGTAGAAATAGGTGAATAAAAAAATCAATTAACGGGACGGCGGGTGAGAATCATCTGATGGTTTTGGGTTCCATAAACTCACGAGCGACTCACCGAGGAGAAATAAAAGACAGGCTGCTACTAACCAGGGCCAGAGAGAGATCCCTTCACCGAGAGCCGTCCGTCTGAGCAGAGACTTTGTATCGACGACCTCACCACCTTGAACCTCGGATGGATCCATCTGTCGGAGATCGGATTCTTCGACGGGGAAATTGACAACTTGTTTAAATGCCACACTGTCACCAACATTCCAAAAATACGTGCCTAAGGTAGCGGGTTGCTCACTCATGATCCGATTGCCACGTTCGGTTGTTTTAATGGTCGTTTTTAACAGGGTGCCCTTGGAATTATAGAGTTTGACAGAAGTAGGGGAAACCTGATCACTCAGTAACCAAGTAAGCGGTGATCCCGGCAAAACCTCAAATCCACCATTGTGGTGTAACGCACGAGAGTTGATGAGAAATTCACCCATCCAAGGAACAAATGATGCATGCGAACTCCAATCGCTCAATTTTCCCGACATCGGAAGGTTCCAGAGGAAAATCGGTGCTGAGGAGGTGTTTTTCTTGCTGGCAATCACACCTGGCACCCCGTCTTGGTAATCGAGATAACGCTGGACACCACCTGTTTGCCAATCGGACGGAAGGTGGAGTCGTTGATGGAAAATGCCTTCGGCGGGGTTGCCAAACTCACCGGATTGAAACAAACCAAAGACGGGCAGGTTTTTGTTGGCTTTTTGGGAGATGGTTGCCTTCCATTTCCCCTTTGTATCTACGGCGATGGGGGCGGTTTGTTGGGTGTTTTTCAGCCCTAAAAGCGCTTGGCAATCGGCGAGAGAACATCCGGCGGTAGGTTGCACAATGACCGTTGTGCCGGATTTTGACAGAGCACGTAAGGCTTTGATGTCCTGCCCCTTCCAAGCATGAACCCAGACGTAATCAGCGGTGCCGGCGGCAGGAAGTTTCCCCGTATGAAGAAGGCGTGTATCGAGCCAATCAAACGCACTTGCCAACCTTTTTAAGACCTGAGGCTCTTGACTGAAAATACTTTTTTCGGGTGGTAAAACCGAAACGAGCTTTAACGCTTCTTTGACGTGAACGATGGCATGTCGTGAATCATCTGCGGGAAAAAGGTCTTCTGCGATTGAGGCATTGAGCGAGAGTAATCCGGCACGGGAAAATCGCGTTTTGAAATTCACCTCAGCCTCGCCCCAAGCTGGGATTTCCACATCGCGCGATTGTCTGCCACCATTAAATTCGAGGTAAAGGGTCGTGGCTCGTGGCGTTGAGGAGTAATTGTGTAATCGGCAAACCATCAACACGTCTTGACCCACCACGGGGGAGGACGGTGAAGAAAACAACTCGGTGATGGCTATGTTTTCAACCTCCTTAGTGCCCACTTTTAACTTCACCACGTTGATGCTTTTAGGGACTTGAAGTTTGACATTTTTCCACGCCGACGATTGAAAATCTGAAAGGATAACCAACTCGCGTTCGCCTTGAACTTGATTCAGTTGGCTGACAGCCAGTTGGATAGCCGTGCTGAGCGAACCCAATTCATGATGCACCTCAGAGCGTTTTAGTTGCTCTTGTAGGTAATCGAGGTTTGGCCCTGGTTGCGGGAATAATCCGTCGGGATCAGCATCGATCCAAATCACATTGGCGGCATCGGTCGAGTGCGCATCAAGCAATTCAGTTGCCTTTTGGCAAGCATTGGCAAATCGGCTATCGGCACCGTCTTTACATGCCATGGAAGCTGATCGGTCGATGAGAAAAATGGTTGTTTTTTTGTTACCCAATGTCGTTGAACGACTCGTGAGCAGTGGTTGAAGAAAAACAAAGAGGAGAGCGAGAACCGCCAATGTGCGCAAGAGAAGCAACAACCAATCTTGAGGTTTGCGCATTCTCGCTGTTTTTTTGATGATGCGTCGTAAAAACTCCGTATTGGAAAAAGCAAACTTTGGTGGGTTGCTCCTTGCAAATAAGTGAACGAGCACCGGCACGACTGCGAGTGAAAGCAGCCAAAGCCAAGCTGGATTTGCGAGAAGGATTTGCATGGAAAATGAAGGGTGGAAAATGGAAAATGAAGAATGAAGAATGAAGAATGGGGGGTTAGGCTAGGCGGTCAAACATGGTAAACCAACTTTGATTGGTGGTTGTTAGGGCGTAATCGACTTGTCGGTTCGCTGCGAGGCGACGCATGGTCTGCGTGTGTCGGCGCATTTCTTTTTTCCACGCATCTCTCATGGTTTGCGTGTGAATGACGAGTCGGTCATCTGTTTCCATATCGACAAATCGAGCGAGTCCTCGATCGGGGAGGTTAAGCTCGGCGGGATCGAGAATATGGAAAAGATGAACGCGAAATCCTCGGTGAAGATAGGGGTTAAGAGCTTTAAAAAGAGCTTCTGGTTCATCAAAGAAATCCGAAAGAACCACTAAAGTTCCTTTGCGTTTAATGAGGGGGTGCGCACGATGTAGAGCCTCGGCTAAAGACGTTTTATTGCCGGGTTTGTTATGCTCTAAGGCGGTGAGGATTTGATGTAAATGGCGACGTGTCGAGCCGGGTTCAAAAAATTGACGGATTTTATCGTCGAATAACTGGAGTGAGACGCGGTCGTTTTTTAATATAACGAGCCAACTCAGGCACGCGGCAAAAAATGAGGCGTATTCCAATTTGCTGATAGGACCATCATCCTGAAATCCCATGGACGCGGAACTGTCGAGAAAGAGGTGGCACTCCATGTTGGTTTCTTGCTCAAACGTTTTGAGGTAGTGTCGGTCCGTGCGAGCAAATACCCGCCAATCAATAAGAGACAAGTCATCTCCTGGTGCGTATTGACGGTATTCTTTAAATTCGATGGAGGCGCCTCGGTCGCGCGACCGATGTTTTCCCGAAAGATACCCCTCAACCATGGCTTTCACGCCAAACTCATAGTGGCTCAGTCGGCGAATATCCTCTGGTCGGATATATTTATATTGTGTTTGAGACATGAAAACAAAGAGGGGAGTTTACGACTAATTTTTTTGAAGAACCGTGAAGAGAAAAAACGAATTAATCTGTGTTTATCTTCTTATTTAAGGAGTTCTGAAACAATATCATCAATGGTGATTCCTTCACCTGTTGCGTTATAGTTAGGGATAACTCGGTGACGGAGCACGGGCATGGCGACGTCGCGAACTTCCTCGATGGATGCCGCACTGCGTCCGCGAAGAAGCGCAAGGGCACGCGATGCTCTTGCGAGACACTGAGATGCGCGAGGTCCTGCACCGTAATCGACATAATTATTGATGTAGGACGTTGCCGATTCCGTGTTAGGTCTCGAACGATGGACAATCTTGAGGATATAATCCACCACGGGTTCTGGGAGAGGTATATCGAGCGTGGCATCTTGAAGCGCCTGCACTCCTGCCGCGTCGAGAATTGTTTTTGCATGATCGACGTTGCGTCCGGTCGTGCGCTTAATGATTTCTTTTTCATCTTCGATACTTGGGTAATCGATCATGACATTAAAGAAAAACCGGTCGAGTTGAGCCTCGGGAAGCGGATAGGTTCCTTCGTGTTCGATGGGGTTTTGTGTGGCAAACACGATAAATGGCTCATCGAGTTTGCGTGTTTCACCAGCGACGGTCACTTGTTTTTCCTGCATGGCTTCAAGGAGCGCGGCTTGGGTTTTTGGCGGAGTCCTGTTAATTTCGTCGGCTAGGATCAGGTTTGCAAAGATAGGACCGGGGACGTATTGAAACTCGCGTTCTTGATTGCCACCAGACTGAAGAATTTCCGAGCCTACGATGTCGGTGGGCATGAGGTCCGGGGTAAATTGAATACGATTAAATTTAAGACCAAGGATTTCACCGAGAGTTGAAACTAACAAGGTTTTAGCCAAGCCCGGCACCCCCGTTAACAAACAGTGACCTCGACAGAGTAAAGAGACGAGCATTTCTTCGACAACGGGTTCTTGTCCGACGATGACACGCGCTGTTTGGCGTCTTATTTCGGCGACGGATTCCTGGATTTTTTCCCACTCAGCGGCGGGTTGTTTCGTTTCATTCATAATAGTAGAAGGTGATGTTTGGTGGTTGGGTTAATGAAGGTGAGATATTGGTTGTCGATAGA
>CAZOWD010000127.1:0-6023 GCA_964583225.1 uncultured Verrucomicrobiales bacterium
ACTCGCGAACGTCTTCGGTGAAGAGTCGCCCCGTGATATTTTGACCATTACTGCTCCCCGTGACAAAATAATTCACACGAGGAGCGCGGAGGTTCACCGTCCAAGCAATCGTTTCGGCCCATGGCCGAGCCGTAAGGTGAAGCATCAACCCCGCCATCACGTCTTTAAGCGTTGTATCCAATTTTTCGGGATAACGCAATTTTTGCTCCATCAAATGGATGTAATACCCCGTAAAAATAGGCGTCAACTGCGCGCGGACAAGCAGGCAATTCCGGTGGCGAATAAAAATCGACTCCACCGTGGTAAAGTCATCGATCGGTTGCATTGCTTCCTCACTCATAATCTATTTTTTAAAATCGATTAATCACCTACTTTTTGACCCAGCATCTCTTCATAACGCTGAATGTAAGCCGTCGCAGTTGTTTGGTGGTTAAACCGGCTAGCAGCCTCTCTCATCACTCGGGAAAGCACAGCCTGTTTCTCCTCATACGATTTTTTGTAGAAACCAATGGCTTCATCAATTCCCCAACGAAGGCCTTCTGGAGTGTAATGTTGGAATCGGAACCCGTTTCCTAATGTGCCGTCCCAATGCAAGTGCTCACAAGTATCATGGATACCGCCCGTATCATGCGCAATCGAAAGCGTGCCGTATTTCGGACTCACCATCTGAGGTAATCCACAAGGCTCAAAGCGAGAAGGCATCACCATAAAATCAGATCCCGCATAACCGAGACGTGAATAACTTTCATCAAAGTCTTCAACGACAACACGTCCCTCAAGACCATGAAATTCAACAATATCCCTAAAATGCCTTTGGAATGAACCGTTTGCAATAATGGCAACCTGAAGCCCAATATCCGAATAATCATCCACAACTTGATACAGAATATCTGCAAAAAGTTGACATCCTTTTTGCATTGGATCGAGCCGTGATGGCCAGAAAATAATCGGAGCATTCGGATCAACATTCAATCCAGCGCGTTCTTGAAGCGCCTTTTTATTAATCGCTTTGCCTTCCATCACATCATCTGCACCGTAGTTTCTCACTAAGGCAGGATCTGTCGTAGGATCATAAGATACATCTGGAGCATTTAAAATACCTGAGGCGCACCCCGCATACAACTTCGCAGCCATCTCAGAGCGAATCGAATCAGGCACAAAGGAATGACGGCCTTCCACAACCTCATAAAGGAACGTCGTGCTCACCGTGTTCACATGGTCTGAGGCAAAAATACCACTCGCCAGAAAATCTACGTTATTGTTATCACGCGATTCTTCATAAGAAAAAGGAGGGCGTTCAAAATAGAGATGGTTCCAGAAATCTGCCACGTCAATACCGCGGTCCTCAATCCCAGCCATCGTCATTTTTTCCGTATGGATGTTGTGAATGGTATACAAACAAGGAATCCCCAAGCGCTTCGCTAGCGGTGGAATCAACCCGGTCATCCAGTCGTTACAGTGAATCAAATCAGGCTTAACCTGAGGGATGATGTGATTGATAATTTCACGCTGAAAAGCCAATGCCATGTGCACGTTTTCAGATGAGTAAACTTCATCCCGATGGTAAAAAATACGATCTTCTGCCAAATGAATCCGCTCTTCACCAATTCTCTCACTCACGCGCTCATACTCGCGGTCATGCACAGTCTTAACATCGGTGTTAAACATTCTTCGGTAATTCGGCAAAGCAACATGAACATCCGCCCCCTGATCAAACAGAGCACTTACCAAAGATGCTGAAACATCTGCCATACCTCCCGCTTTGGCTCTCATACGCTGAGCCATGTTACCCATGCCTTCGGGCAAATAGGTAATCTCTGGAGTAACTACTAAAATCGTGGGTTTGTTTTTTTCCTTCATATTATGGTTCATTTATACACTTCAACTCATCATTTGTCGCCCAATTTTTTCAAAAAAAACGCGCAACCATACTTCCGACACTACAAACAATACGGCTCTACAGCTCGCATTCTTTCGTTTTCTTCGATAGCTTGGTCTCGTAGAGATTGATCTTCAAAAAGATACAACGCATAGCCTCCGTGTCCACCTCCGCAATATTTTTGAGCTATCGCCCCATCAATCTCGGGCAAAGGTTCCATCCCTTCCGCTAATTGAGCTTCGTAATACAAAGAAACTCCAGCAGCTAATTGCTGTAAATCTTCATGAAGCACCCCCTTTCTCGCAAGATCGGCAGATCGAACAATTTTGTCGTAATCCCGATTTTTATCGGCATTTCCTGGAGTATCGTGATCGCCACCCGTCCACAAAATGGCCATTTTCCCTTCGAGCATTTCCCCATTCCTTTTAAAATCCAACACGGGTCGTGGACCGCTACGCCACACGCAAAGGCCCGTCTCGCGAATCACCGCAGGATCCTGCCACCCAACTCCAAGATCGAGTTCCGCACCGACTCCGTCTTCCCCGTTCAAAAGCGCCCAAGCCCCACTGCCTCCGAGGCCTGAACGTTTTTCATAATCCCAATTTCGCAAACTCACTAATGGAGACACAGCACAGTTAACGACATAGGCGCCTTCCCGCGCATGGCGAGGCACATCCAACCAACCACCCGCAAAATCAACTCGGAGCGGAGCCTCCGTTGGAGCTTTCACCCATTTGACGATTCCAGAACTTGAAACTGGCTTAAACTTCGGTGGTGTTTTGGGCAATACATAATAGGTCGCCCCCACCTCAGCACAAAGAGCGCGTTTTACGTCCTCATACTGGTCGTCTTCAGTCACCACGAGCATATCTGGCTTCGCTTCCAAAAAGTAACTCTTAAAATCCAACCCCATATCGTGATCGGTTCCAATAATCACCTCATCCACCATCCGCAACCCTTCGAGCACCGCTTTTTTGTGTTCGTCTGGAATCGAGGAGCGCCGTTGTTTGTGATGCCACAGCACCTCCTCCGATGCAAAACTCACCGTTAAGTGGTCTCCCAATGCTCGAGCTTCTTCAAAAAACTGAAGGTGCCCAGCATGGATAATATCATAACAACCCGAGATAAAAATACGCTTCATTGCCCAAAGAGTAAATAACTCACCACGGAACACAACAGAGAAAACCGCTAAAAAACGACACCTCCAAATTTCTGAATCACCTCTTACCCCCTCTTCTTTTTTTCGCGCTCTTTGAGTTGTTTGATCTGATCTCTCAGGTGCGCCGCACGTTCAAATTCCAACTTTCCTGCAGCCTCGCGCATTTCATCTTCAAGCTCCGCAATCACAACAACCGTGTTGTAGCTCTCCTCGTTTTCCGCCACCATCCCTTGATTGATATTTTCGGCAGATTCTTTGGTATTCTGATACTGGCTGAGGCTTTCCTGCATCGCCCGCACCACACTCTTTGGAGTGATTCCATGTTTTTTATTGTATTCAATCTGCCGACGGCGCCGGTGTTCCGTCACATCGAGGAGCGTCTGAATCGAATCCGTCACGACATCACAAAACAGAACGCACTCACCATCGACATGACGCGCCGCACGCCCCGCCGTTTGAATCAGCGTGGTTTCATTCCGCAAGAACCCTTCTTTATCGGCATCTAAGATACAAACGAGAGAAACTTCCGGTAGGTCTAAGCCTTCTCGAAGTAGGTTAATCCCCACAAGCACATCAATATCCCCCGCCCTCAACGATCTTAAAATCTCCACACGCTCAATGGCTCCCACATCCGCGTGGATGTAGCTGACTTTAAGTCCCGTTTCCTGCAAATAATCTGCCAAATCTTCCGCCGTTTTTTTGGTGAGAGTGGTCACCAAAACTCGCTCGTTACGCTGCACGCGCTCTTTGCACATCTCGATGGTTTCATCAATCTGCCCCTTGAGTGGCTTCATTGTAATGACAGGATCGAGAAGCCCTGTCGGACGGATAATTTGCTCCACCACGAGATTCGTGCGGGCCGATTCCACATCAAATGCCTCCACTGGCTCATCCGCTCCGCTAACCCGAATCGTTTTACGGATTTTTTTCAATGCCTGCGCCGCTGAAATCTCCCCGCGATGCCACGGAATATAACGCGTATTGTCAGGACGAGAGTTAATCAACTCAAACGGACCCGGCGTAGCGGAAACATACACCCGCTGGTGAGTCATCTCCATGAATTCATGAAACTTGAGCGGTCGGTTATCCAGCGCACTAGGTAGGCGAAAACCATGATCCACCAACACCATTTTCCGACTTTTATCGCCTTCAAACATACCACCAACCTGAGGAACGCTCACATGGCTCTCGTCCATCAATAATAAAGAATCTTTCGAAAAAAAGTCGAGCAAGGTGTAGGGGCGCGCGCCCGCTTCCCTTCCTGTGAGATGGCGCGAGTAGTTTTCAATCCCTTGGCAAAACCCCATTTCCTCCATCATCTCGATATCAAAATCCGTCCGCATTCTGATCCGTTGCGCTTCGATCAATTTGCCTTGTTCCTCAAACCATTCCACCCGCTCAGCCGCCTCCTTTTTAATCGCCCGAATCGCAGTTTTTAACTTCTCTTTCTCCGTGACAAATTGCTTGGCTGGAAAAAAAACATGCCGCTTCAAAGAAGAAATTCGACTTCCCGTAAGCGTGTCAATTTCTGAAATCCGCTCGATTTCATCGCCAAAAAACTCCACGCGGATCGCCGTGTCCTCGAGATAAGCAGGATGCACCTCCACCACGTCTCCCCGCACACGAAACTGCCCCCGAGAAAACGCAATATCGTTTCGGTCAAACATCAGCTCCACCAATTTTGCAATCAACTCCTCCCGATCCATCTCATCGCCCACCTTAATAGGCAACATCATGTTTTGATAATCTTCTGGAGAAACCAAACCGTAAATACAACTCACCGATGCCACCACAATCACATCCTTCCTCGAAATCAGCGAACCAATAGTGCTCAAGCGGAGGCGTTCAATTTCATCGTTAATCGCGCTATCTTTTTCAATATAAGTATCCGACCTCGGAATGTAGGCCTCGGGTTGATAATAATCGAAATAAGACACAAAGTATTCCACCGCATTGTTGGGAAAAAACTTTTTCAACTCAGAGTAAAGCTGAGCAGCCAGGGTTTTGTTGTGGCTCATCACCAGCGTAGGCTTTCCGATCCGCTCAATAATATTGGCCATCGTAAATGTTTTCCCCGACCCCGTGACTCCCAACAGCGTTTGATGAGCATTTCCCGCCTCGAGAGATTTTACTAATTTTTCAATCGCCGGTCCTTGGTCACCAGATGGCTCGTAATCACTATGAAGTTGAAATGGCATAAGCAGTGCAAACACTCTGACAACATCCCAAAGAGACGCCAAGGATTACTTTTCTCTCAAAAAACAAAAACAAAAAGAATCCTTAGTTTCGTTTTAGGAACAAACCCCTACAAAAAAGTATTTAATTTACGTTATTATCTTATGAAACGAACCGTTATTCTCAGTTTAATTTCCGCCGCAGCTGCCGCTTTTACATTCAGCAGTTGTGTTGACCCATCAGAGATGAACTACGAGCCATCTCATTATGCTCCTGGCAAACAATACTCAGGAGCCAATCAAAACGCTTACGATGCAGGTTACAGAGCTGGCCGCAGCGATGCACGTCGAGGCGCTTCCATGAACTACCGCAGATACAGTTCTGAGTTTAACGGCAACTCCCAAAACCAATTCAAACACGGATACGAAGTAGCTTACAGAAACTACACTCCGCACTACTCTAGCTCTTACAATAACAGCTCTTATTCCCCCTCCTACACCCAGCGCGATTACAACGCTAGAAATACTCAAGGATCAGGATCACTCCAAGCAGTTGTCGCTCAAGGCGGAGTGCGCATCACACAAGGCGGCAAAAAAATATGCTTCATTCGCACCGCCTCACCCAATGTTGAACGCCACCATTTCATCAACAACAAATCACAGATCGTGATCAAATCCCGTGGCAATCACGGCCCTGCAACCGTCGAACTCTTTGACACCCGCACAGGAACCCTCAAAGGGAAAGTGCTTGCTTACGCCATCCGTAACGGCCAGCCATCATGGGCTCGTGGCATGCAGGACTAAACCTGAA
>CAZOWD010000128.1:0-6007 GCA_964583225.1 uncultured Verrucomicrobiales bacterium
GCGTTTTTATTACCAGTTCGCTTGCACGAGGGAGAGGGGTGGTTCGTCGGAGTCGAGATGTTTGAGGTGCTCGGCGATGGTTGTCGAGTCGTTGGGGAGAACGTGGTCGGGACAGATGTCTGCGAGTGGGTGCAGGACGAATCGGCGCTCGGTTAGGCGAGGATGGGGGAGGATGAGGTTTCCTTCATCGAGGGATTCGTTTCCAAAATAAAGGATGTCGATGTCGATGACTCGAGGGGCGTTGAGTTCGTGAATGGCGTCTCGACCGAAATGAAGCTCAATACTTTGAGTTTGTTTGAGAAGCTCGTGAGGTGTCCCGATGTAGTTGATTTCAATAACCGTGTTTAAAAAATCGGGGGAGTCATCAGGGCAAAGGACAGGCTCTGACTGGTAAATGGGAGCCTGAAGGTAGGTGGAGCCTTCGGGGGATAGCTTGCGTAGCATATCGCGTGCTTTTTGAAGGTTCGCAAGACGATTTCCTAAGTTGGAACCTAGCGCGAGGGCTACACGATTGGCCATGATGTTGGTTTTGTTTTTTGACAGGATTAACAAGATTTACAGAATGATGAGAACCTTTCGGTCTCGGAGGAGAGTTTTAGATTCTGTAAAATCGAGCTAATCCTGCCGTTAGAGAATTTCTAATAATGTGTGCAAATAGAGTGGGCTGGATTATTTTAATCCAAGCACATCTTGCATGTCGTAGAGTCCTGCGGGTTGGTCTTGGAGCCAGACAGCAGCGCGGACGGCACCCGAGGCAAATGTCATGCGGCTTGATGCTTTGTGGGTGAGTTCGACACGCTCGCCGTCGGCAGCAAACATGACGGTGTGGTCGCCCACAACATCACCGCCACGGAGCGAGTGCATGCCAATTTCTTTGGATGGGCGAGCCCCGATGTTTCCAACGCGTCCGTGAGCGACGTCGTCTTCGTAAGATGTGTTGGTTTCTTCGTTGAGAATCTCGAGAAGGCGTCGGGCCGTGCCAGAAGGCGCGTCGATTTTGTGACGGTGGTGCATTTCGGTAACCTCGATATCAAAGGCGTCGTTGCCGAGGATTTGAGCGGCTTTTCGGGTGAGCCAAAACAGTGTGTTTACTCCGATAGAGAAGTTGGGAGCAAAAACGATGGGCAGTGTTTTTGAGGCTTCGACGATACGAGCGCGTTCTTCTTCGCTGTGCCCCGTGGTGCCGATGACGAGCGGGGTGTTGGTGGCGAGTGCTGCATCGAGAACTTCGGAGGTGAAGTGGTGGACGGTGAAGTCGATGGCTGCATCAACATTTGAGAAAGCGGCAGCGAGGTCTTCGCCTACGTCGTGGGTAGAAGTGGGCTCAGTGTTTGGGTTTTCATTGGCAGCTTGGATGAGAGCCTGTCCCATACGGCCAGATTTTCCAGTGATCAGTAATTTTGTCATGGTAGTGTGTTTTTTAGAAGGTTTAGAGAAGGTTGTAATTTTTTAATTTTTCCGTGAGTAGCGCGGTGTTCTCAGGAGTCATGTTGACCAAGGGAAGGCGGAACTCATCGGTGCAGTGACCCATGAGGGCAGCTGCAGATTTGATGGGAACTGGGTTGGTGTCGATGCTCATAAGCGTGGAGAAGAGGTCTTCGTATTCTGCTTGGATTGCCTCGGCATCGGATACGCGGTTTTCGAGCATCGCTTTTACGAGATTGGACATGACATCGGGGATGATGTTTGTTGCCACGGAAACGAGACCAACGGCGCCCCGCTTCATGAATTCGATGGTGAGTGGGTCGTCGCCCGAGAGAACTTGGAAGTCGTCGGGAAGAGCTTCGCGGATTTCTGAAACGCGCTCAGGTCTGCCACCTGCTTCTTTATTGGCGATGATCGTTGGACAATCGGCTGCGAGGCGAGCAATGGTATCTACTGCGATTTCAATGACGGAGCGACCAGGTATGCTGTAAAGCATGATGGGGAGATCCGTGGCATTGGCAATGGCTTTGTAATGCTGATAAAGTCCTTCTTGAGAGGGTTTGTTGTAGTAGGGGCAAACTTGAAGTGTGCCATCGACGCCGAGCTTTGCGGCTTCTGTGGTCAGATGAATGGCTTCGGCTGTGGCGTTGGCGCCCGTTCCCGCGATGACTTTGATGCGGCCCGCTGCAAATTTCACCGTAAGAGCGATGATTTCGAGCTGTTCTTTTTGCGTGAGCGTGGGGGATTCTCCCGTTGTGCCACAAGGGACAACGCCGGTGACGCCGCCAGCGATTTGGCGTTCGATGAGGGCTTCAAATGCATCGACATCGACGACGCCGTTGCGGAATGGGGTGATAAGTGCGGTGTGGGTTCCTTTGAACATAGTAAAAATGAGTGTGTTTGATTGAGTAGAAGTAAAATTTAAAAAGTGAGATTAGATGGTGATTTCTCCAGTGAATACAAAATCGGCTGGGCCTGTGAGCGTGACATCCGTGAACGTTTGGTCGGGTCCTGGAGTGAATCCGATTTCGAGTGTGTCACCGCCTGCAACATCGACACGGATAGGGCTTGGGGCGCCAGTGAGAAGATGGTGAATGAGTGCGCAGGCTGTCATGCCGGTGCCACAAGCGAGCGTTTCGCCCTCGACTCCGCGTTCGTAGGTGCGGATGGCGATGTGCTGAGGTGAGAGGATTTTGACAAAGTTGGCGTTGGTGCCCGCGGGGGCATAGTGGTCGTTGTAGCGAATGGCTGCGCCGAGTTTAACGACGTCGAGTTTGTCAAAATGTTCGGCGTCCTCGACATCGTTGATGAAAACAACGGCGTGTGGAACGCCTGTGTTGATGTTGTGCACGGGAGTGTCGAGGTCGTCAATATCTACGCCAGAGTTGAGTTCGAGATCCGTGGGTGTGGACATCATGATGCGGACGTTGTCGCCAAGAATCTCAGCGCTGAGCGTGCCTGCGATGGTTTCAAAGGAAACGGTTTCGGCGGGTGGAGTGCTGAGTTGAGAAGTAAATTTACCAAAGCAACGCGCACCATTACCACACATTTCAGCTTCTCCGCCGTCGGCGTTATAGTAGCGGAATTTGTAATCGGCTCCTTTTTCAGCGGGTTCCACGGCGAGTAATCCGTCGGCTCCTACACCGCGTTGGCGGTCGCAGAGGCGAGCGATTTGTTCTTTTGTGAGGTTGATTTTGAGGTCGCGGTTATCGATGACAACAAAGTCGTTGCCGGCGCCGTTCATTTTTTGAAATGTAAGATTCATGGGTTTGCTTTTGGTTTTGTGAGCTTTTTTGGAAGATTGGTTATTTGGCGTTATTTGGCATTGTGGGCCGCATTGATGAGCGGAGTTGTGAATTGTCCCACGATTTCTGGAAGGTTGTCGGCTGTGGCATTTTCCGCCACTTGGTTCACGATGACTGAGCCCACGACGACGCCATCGGATGCTGAGGCAACTTCGGCGGCTTGTTGAGGGGTGTTTACGCCAAATCCAACACAAACGGGGGTGTCGGTGTGTTGTTTGATGGTAGCGACTAATTCGCCAACTGCGGCGGATGGGGCAGCTTGTGCTCCGGTGACGCCCATGCGGGAAAGTGCGTAGATGAACCCTTCTGACTGCTCGGCGAGCATTTTCATGCGTTCGGGCGGAGTGGAAGGCGAAATAAGGGTGATTTTTTTCAGGGATGATGTGTTGGTCATTTCCTGATTGTAAGCAATTTCATCTGGTGGAAGGTCGAGCATGAGAATGCCGTCGGCACCCGCTGCTTCGGCATCGGTATGAAACTTTTCATATCCGTAGGTGTAAACTGGATTGAGGTAAGTGAACAGCACGAGCGGGGTGTCGTGTGTGCTACGAAATGCGCGGATGAAGTCCATGAGTTTTGCGAGAGTCATTCCAGCGTTGAGTGCGCGCTCGGCGGCGAGTTGGTTGACAATGCCATCGGCCTGAGGGTCAGAGAAGGCAACGCCTAGCTCGATGATGTCCGCCCCGGCGTCTGCCAGAGAACGAACAATTTCTAAGGATTTGTCAAAATCGGGGTCTCCAGCGCAAACGTAGGCAACAAATGCCGATTGGTTGTTTTTGCGAAGGCGTTCAAAGGTGGTGTCGATACGGTTACTCATGGTATTTTGCTACGCAACTGATAAGCTGGATTTTGAAAAAAGAAAACTCTGAAATGAGGGAAGGTGGAGGGCGTCGGAGTCGGGATTTTTATCGAAGGAAAATTTTTTTCAAAGAAATGATATTTTTATCTTTTCAAATGTCGGAAGATGGATTATCTCGTCGCCGCGCTCTCCGCCCAGAGGGCACGGAAATAGAATAATGGTGACTGTAGCTCAGGGGTAGAGCCCCGGATTGTGATTCCGGTTGTCGCGGGTTCAAATCCCGTCAGTCACCCCATTTTCCAAAATTTTTTTATCTCCAAGATTTTTTTAGAACGCTCCTGACTCCTTATTTTTTGAGAATGAGGAGTTTTTTATTTTCTTTATTTTGGAGGTGTTTTGGATAGTTTGCCTTTTAGAAACGACTGGATGCTCGTTTGTCTGTTTATGGAATCTTTAGAAAAAACGCTCGGATACAAATTTACCAATCCGCTCTTGCTCGCGGAGGCATTGACTCACCCTAGTTTGGCGTATGAAACGCAGCATCCTCGGTTTGATAACCAGCGATTGGAGTTTTTGGGGGATGCGGTTATTCAGTTGGTGCTGACGGAGATTCTTTATTCGATGTTTCCTGGCTTTGATGAGGGACGACTCACAAAATTACGCGCTCGGTTGGTGTCGGGACAGGCGTTGTCTGGTTTTGCGAGAGATATCAAATTGGGCTCATTCCTCATGATGGGAAAGGGGGAAGAGGCATCGGGAGGGCGTAAGCGGACGTCTTCTCTTGCGGATGCTTTTGAGGCTGTGATGGGGGCTGTTTATTTGGATGGCGGATTGGAGGCCGCCAAGAAATCGATTGAAAAAGTGTGTTCGGAAGTGGTGGCGCAAGTGGCGGAGTCGCCCGAAGAAAAAAATCCCAAAGGCGAACTTCAGGAAGTTTTACAAGCGTTATCCAAGGAAGGACCACAGTATTCTTTGGTGAAAGAATCTGGCCCCGATCACGAAAAACGTTTTCACATCGAAGTCAGTTGGAAAGATCAAGTTTTAGGTTCGGGTGTAGGAAAAAGCAAAAAAGAGGGTGAGATCCACGCTGCGAGTGATGCGCTCGAAAAGAAGCTGTGGGAAGTGGGGGTTGAGGAAGTTCAATAGAAAGTTTTGCCGACGTGAATCATCCATTACTGGGAGCGGTTGAAGCTGGGGGGACAAAGATGGTTTGTGCCGTGGCATTTGAACCCGGCAAGGTGCTGGATGAGGTGCGTTTTCCAACCACTCATGCCGAGGAAACTTTGCCGCGTGTGGTGGAGTATTTTAAAACTGCTCAGAAGCAGTATGGAACGCTGGGCTCGATAGGTTACGGGACTTTTGGTCCGGCCGTGGTCAATGTTGGCGAGCCAGGATATGGGAGTATTTTACCTACGCCCAAGCCAGGGTGGAAGGGGGCTGATGTGTTGGGACGTTTTGCTGAAGCATTTCCC
The DNA here is from genome assembly GCA_964583225.1 of uncultured Verrucomicrobiales bacterium. Lineage (GTDB taxonomy): Bacteria > Verrucomicrobiota > Verrucomicrobiia > Verrucomicrobiales > Akkermansiaceae > Oceaniferula. Next base: position 5,502 of record CAZOWD010000128.1, read on the forward strand.
GACGCCGTGTTTTCTTTTGATACGGATGTCAACGTCGCCGCGATTGGAGAAGGATTTGCTGGGGCGGCGCGTGGATTAAAAAACTATATTTACGTTACCGTTGGAACGGGGATTGGTGGTGGCGTGGTGATCGATGGAAAAACGCTCAAAGCGCGTCCCCATGCAGAGATTGGGCACATGTGGCTACCTCTCCAGAACGGAGATGATTACGCGGGATGTTGTGCTTTTCACGGAGCGTGCCTTGAGGGGCTTGCCAGCGGTTCGGCGATGTTGGGACGCTGGAAGATTCCGGCTCAGGATTTGCCCTCGGACCATGTTGCGTGGGATTTGGAGGCGTCTTATTTGGCGTTGATGGTGCAGAATTTGGTGGCGTGTTTTGCACCAGAAAAAATCATCCTTGGAGGTGGCGTGATGGGGCAACCTACGTTGTTACCGATGATTCGGGAGAAATTTGAAAGGCTCGCGGGCGGATATTGGAAGTGTGATGATGGGTTGTTGGTTTCTCC
>CAZOWD010000129.1:0-5977 GCA_964583225.1 uncultured Verrucomicrobiales bacterium
TCTTCGCGTTTGAGGTAGATTTCGGCACCGTATTTGGCGGAAAGCCGCTTGGCGTGGAAAATTGGGCTAGGGCGACCGACGTAGTGTTTGTAAAGGTCTGCGAGTTCCTCGAGAAATGAAGCATCCTTTGTGATTTCGTCGTAGGCGTCGGAGATTTCGGTGATGATAACTTGGAGGTCTGGTGGGATAAAGCTGCCACCATATTCGCCAAAATAGCCTTCGTCGTTCGGGAGAGGATGAGTGAATGTGTTTTTCATAATAGATCGGGTAAAACTTAAAATGATGCGCGGGAGTTATATCGGGAGATTAAATAAAGCAAACAGAGAAATAAGGGATCGTTCAAAAAAGTGAAAATCGATGAGTGGAGAGGGGTGTTTGTTTGGGGTTAAAATAATTGTTTCCACGCTTGGGCGGAGCGGATGAAGGCGTGTTTGATATCGCGAGCGATGAGTAGTAACATCGGAAGGAGCACGAGGGTGATGATGGTGGCGAAGAGGACACCAAACCCGAGAGAAACCGCCATGGGCTTGAGGAATTGGGCCTGCACCTCCGTTTCTGCAAGGAGCGGGACGAGTCCAACAAAGGTTGTGATGGAGGTGAGGAGAATGGGGCGGAACCGCTGACCTCCAGCGTGGAAAATGGTGTCTTCGAGTGTGGGGTAGGAGGGGCGTAGTTCATCGATCCTATGGACGAGCACCAGTGAGTCATTTACCACCACTCCGCTGAGGGCGAGAATGCCAAAGAGGGAGAGAATGCTGACGGGGATTCCGATGATGAAGTGTCCCAGCAGGGCTCCGATGATGCCAAACGGGATGACCGACATGATGAAAATGGGTTTGATGTAGGCCTTGAGCGGGATGGCGAGGAGGACGTAGATGAGGATGATGGAGATTCCAAATCCACGTATGAGAGATTTCATCGATTTTTGACGTTGCTCGCTTTCGCCACTCAGATTCACGGTGATTCCTGGGTAGTTTTTGTGCATTTCTGGGAAGAAGTCAGATTTGAGTTTGTTGATAACTTCTTCGGATGAGGTGACGGATTTGTCGATTTCTCCTTTGACGGATACGATCCGTTTGCCGTCGTAGCGTTCAATCTGCGAAAGCCCTTGCCCGTATTTTGTGTTGGCTACAATTCCGAAAGGGACAACCGTTTGGCCGTCGGCGCTTCTGACGCGCATGTTGCGGAGAGTGTCGATGCTGTTTCGGTGCTCGATGGGGTAGCGAACCATGACTTTAACTTCATCGCGTCCGCGCTGAACGCGCTGGGCTTCTCGTCCGTAAAAGGCATCGCGGACGTTGACAGCGAGGTCGCGTTTGGCGAAGCCTGCAGCCTCGCCTTCGGGAGTGACTTCTACTTGAATCTCGGGGCGACCAGAGTGGAAGGTGTCTTGCACGTCAAAAACGCCGTTGTAGGTGGCGAGTTCGTCGCGGAGTTGGGCTGCTGCGATTTGAAGGGTGTGGAGGTCCTCGCTCTGAAGTTGAATGTCTAAAGCTCCACCAGGAGGGCCAGCCTTTCCTGAAAATGTGAGAGATTTCGCTCCGGGGATTCCTTTAACTTTCTGCCGCCATGCATTTACGATAGCACTGCTGGATGTGGTGCGGGACTCGGATGGTGTGAGCTCGATGGCAACCACAGCTTTGGTGTTGGTGCTGGCGTGAACTTGGACATGCACGATTGGGTTGTGCCCTGTTTTTTTCTCAAATTCGAGACCTGTTTCGCGGGCAGCTTGGGCGATGCGTTTGGCTTGTTCGTGCAGGTAGGTCACGGGGAGCCCTTCTTCGAGTTCGAGGATGGCTGATGCGTTGTCGCGTTGGATGTCGGGGAAAAATACGAAGCGGAGTCGCTTGGAAGGCAAGAGCCCGACAACGATGATGAGAATCGCAAAAAAGACGGCGGTAACTCCGTAGCGGTGGGGCATGAGCCAACGCAATGCGGGTTGATAAACTTTGGCTACAAACCAGAGGAGCCCAGAGGAAATGCGACCTTGGAAGTTTTTCCAAGCCTTGGATATGCGGTTTTTAGGTTGCTGGTGAACGTCGATGTGGGCGAGGTGTGCTGGGAGAATGAGTTTGGATTCGATCAGTGAAAAAATGAGGCAAAGGATGACCGCGACCGCCATTTGACCAAACACATTTCCCATGCGTCCTGTGACTTGGGTGAGGGGGAGGAAGGCCGCGATTGTGGTGAGGACGCCAAATACGGCGGGGACAATGACGCGAGAAACTCCACGCACCGTGGCTCTGAACGGGGCATTTCCTTTGTTGCAGTCTTTTTGTTTTTCTTTTTCTGCATACACGCTTTCGCCAATGACGATGGCGTCGTCCACGACGATTCCGAGGACGAGGATGAAGGCAAAAGAGGTGATGAGGTTGATAGAGAGGTCGATCCCAGGCATGGGGAAAACGAGCACGGCACCAGCGAGAGCGGTTGGAATCCCAAGCGAAACCCAAAAGGCGAGTCGGAGGTTGAGAAAAAGGGTGAGGGTGAGGATGACGAGCGCGACGCCGAGGAGTCCGTTGCGAGCGAGCAGGCGGAGTCGGGCATTGATGACTTTGGTTTCATCGCTCCATGTGGTGATGCTGACGCCTTCGGGGAGTTCGCCAGAGTTGCGAAATTTTTCGATAAGTTTGCTAGCTGCTTTGCTGGCTTTGATGATGTCGTCGTTGCCGAGGTTGACGATGTTGAGGCTGACGGTGGGGGAGTTTTCGAATCGGGAAAGATACTCTTGGTCCACAAATCCATCGCGGATGTTGGCGACATCTCGAAGGTAGATTCGCGTGCCGTCTTGGGTGGTGCGGAGCGGGATTTTTGCGAAGTCGCTGGTGTGGTAGGCTTGGGAACGCGTGCGGAGTGAGATGTCGCCTCGGTTGCTTCGAATGACGCCGCCAGAGAGATCGATGGAGTTGGCGCTGACCGCTTTGGCCACTTCTTCAAATGTGAGCCCGTAGGCACGGAGTTTGTCTTCGGAGACTTCAATGGATATTTCGTAATCCCGCGAGCCACTGGTGGTGACGGTGCTTATTTCTGGTAGGAGTAGCAGTTCGTCGCGGAGTTTTCGGGCGGTTTCTTTCAGGGTGGCTTCTGGGGCGTCGCCGTGGACTTCGATCCAGAGCACGTTGTTGGTGCGCTGAAGCTCCGAGATGATTGGTTTTTCCGCTTGTTCGGGGAAGGTTGGGATGGCGTCTACTTTGATTTTAACATCATCGAGCAGCTTGGTGAGCGGGTAGTCTTCTTCCGCTTCTACAGTGATGACGGCTCCCGTCTCGGAGCTGACGCTTCGGATGTGTTCGATGCCTTCTACGCTTTCCAGAGATTCTTCGATTTTGAGAACGACACCGCGTTCGACGTCTTCGGGCGTGCCTCCGAGGAAGGGAACTTCAATTTTGACGCTTTCGGCGCCAAAGGAGGGAAATGCTTCTTTTCGGACGTTGAGAGCCGTCCAGATCCCCAAACCTAAAATGGTGATGAGGAGCACGTTGGCGACCACGGAGTTGTGGGCAAACCAAGCGATAAATTTGTGTTTTTTTTCGATAGAGTCACTCATGGAATCACTGGTGTTTTAGGCTGGGTGAGTCGGGGGTGACTGGTTGAACTTTAAGCCCTTTGTGAAAGCTTGGAAGGGGGCGGGTGCAGATGGTGAACTGGGACGGTGTAGTTTTTTGGGGAGATTTTTCAGTTTGGGGAATGCGGGCGATGACTTGGCCTTGGCTGCTGTAAAGTCGGACGATGGGCTGGCGGAGTAGTTTGGAATTTGAATCGACGATCCAGACATAGCGGTCGTCGATAATGGAGGATTCTGGGAGCTTGAGTGTATCGGGTAATGGTTTTCCTTGCATCCGTGCTTTGACAAACGTGCCGATAGGGAGGGGCGGTGAGGTGTCGAATGGACGGGCTATTTCTGCGATGACAAAAACGACTTGGTTGCGGGGATCAATGCTGAGTTCGGTTCGTGTGATGGTCCCGTCCCAATGAGTGCCGGGGTAGGCGGGGGACGAGAGGTGAACTGGAAGTGGAGGCGTGGGGTTTTGGGTGTTTGAGGAATAGGCGATTGGTAGGTGAAGTTGCCTCACTTCGTTGGGTGTGAGCGAGAGCCGAACTTCGGATTTTTCTCGGGCGATGAGTTTGCCGAGAGGCGTTCCGATGCCCACGATGGAGCCAGGGTTGGCTTGTCTATCTTGGACGATTGCGTCGTAGGGAGCGCGGATTTTGCATCGCTCGAGGTCGAGTTTTGCTTTGGCAAGAGCGGCTTTAGCGGACTCGAGACTCGCTTTGGCGGCGATGATTTGAGGAACGCGGAGTGAGTAGGGGGAGGCTTGTCGGATGTCGCGCCCGCTGTTTTCCCAATCGTGTTTGGCGACTTTAGCGCGGGCTTCTTCTTCAATAAGTGTTTTTTGAGCGTTGGCGACGGCCGCTTTTTGTTGGGCGATGTTTGAGAGATAATCTGCGGTGTTGAGTTCGACGAGGATGTCGCCCTGTTTGACTGCTTTTCCTGCTTGGAATTGTGGAGAGACTTTGACGATTTCTCCCGCGACAAGGCTGGAAATTTCCGTTTCATAAAAGCTGCGAACGGTGCCAAAACTCTCAATCCATGGGGTGTGGGTGGCTAGTTTTACGTTGATCGTTTCAACGCGTGGCACAAGCAGAACCTTGGGTGATTTTTTATGTTCGGGTTTGGTTTTGATGAGAAATGCGACAAGCGCGCCCGCTGCGATCAAGATCGCGAGCGGGATGAGAAGTAGGGAGAATATTTTTTTGATCACGAGTGTAAAAAATAAGAAGTGAGAGAAGTTGAGATGCGCGAGCGGTGTGGATTTTCTAGAAATCTAGAAAAGAAAATTTTTCGAAGTCGTTGGCGGAGGCGGGAGCTGTTTCGAGTCGGCGAGACGATACCGCTTTGTTTTAAACGCGCAACTGCGGAAATTTGCAAAATGATTCAAACGTAGTGTCTTCATTGAAGCAATAAGTTGACAGTCAATTTATTGCTTGTGGCGTTGTTGCGGTGGGGGTAGGGTTAAGGTATGAAAAAAATCAAGAATTCTAGTTGTTGTGAAATCAAGGGAAACGGGGGTGTTGATGCGTTGAGTCGGTTGGAAATGTTGAAGTGTCAGTCGGGGGCGGCGGCTTTGCGTAATGGGCAGATTTGTCGGGCTGGGTGGCTCGGTGGACCGAAACAGCGTCGGGTGCTTGGTGGTGAGCACGGGAGTTTTTGTTATCATGTGATGACGCGGACTTGTGGTGCTGAACGGATCTTGGATGATGAGGATTTAGAAGGTTTGAGGATTATTATTCGGAAGTTGGCGCTGTTCAGCGGGGTGAAGGTGATGACTTATTGCTTGCTCCAAAACCATTTCCATTTGCTTGTGAAGGTGCCGGAGAAAAAGAAGTTTTTACGTCAGTTTGATGACCGCGAGGGGGAAGTTGCAGGGAGCGGTGAAGCTCGATTGATGGGGCATTTGCGGACACTTTATAGTAGGGCGTATGTCGAGCAGTTGAAGTTGGAAATTGCCGATATGCGAGCGCGTGGACGGGATGATATGGCGGAGAAGGTATTGGCGCATTACAAACGTCGATTTTGTGATTTGAGTTTGTATGTGAAGGAGGTGAAAGAGCGGTTTAGCCGATGGTATAATCGGAAGCACGATCGCGTAGGTGCTTTGTGGGGTGGACGATTTAAGAGTGTTCTTGTGGAAGATGGGGAGGCGTTGAGAACGATGGCGACGTATATCGATTTAAACCCTGTTCGGGCTGGAATTGTAGATGATCCAAAGGATTATCGTTGGTGTGGATACGCTGAGGCCGAAGGAGGTTCGCGACATGCTCGGCGTGGATTATGTATGGTGATGGGAAAACCTCAGGATCGCTGGAGCGAATATGGATTGTGGTATCGGAGTTGGTTGATGCGTGCAGGTAAGCAGGTAGAAAGAGATGAAAAAACGGTGGCGAATCATGTTGTGATTCGGCGGGGGATTCCTCG
>CAZOWD010000130.1:0-1109 GCA_964583225.1 uncultured Verrucomicrobiales bacterium
TTTTAACCAACAATTGAAGGTATTCAGATAAAACTTTTCACCTAAAGCATACCAACCAAGGTTTTCCCCATATCGGATGGCGTTTCAGATACGGCAATTCCACACTCGCGAAGAATCGCTTTCTTGGCTTCGGCTGTATCATCAGCACCACCAACAATGGCACCAGCATGACCCATGCGACGCCCTGGAGGCGCAGTAGCTCCAGCAATAAACCCAGCAATGGGCTTTTTGCAGTTCTCTTTTGCCCAACGTGCAGCCTCGGCCTCGGCATTTCCTCCGATCTCACCGATCATGATAATAGCTTCGGTCTCTGGGTCGTCATTAAACATTTTCAAAATATCGAGGTGAGAGGTTCCATTGATTGGATCTCCCCCAATCCCCACGCAAGTGCTCTGTCCATAACCGAGCTCCGTGAGCTGATAAACCGCTTCATAGGTCAATGTGCCTGAGCGAGAAACCACTCCCACGCTTCCACGCTTATGAATGTAACCAGGCGCAATCCCGATACGGCATCCACCGTTGGAATTTTCTCCGCGTCCAGGAGTTACAATCCCAGGGCAGTTAGGACCAATCAAACGAGTTTTACTTCCCCGCATGATCTCTTTCACCCGCATCATGTCAGCAACAGGAATCCCTTCGGTAATGCAAACTACCAGATCGAGCTCGGCATCCACGGCTTCCAAAATAGCATCGGCTGCAAATGGAGGTGGCACAAAAATAGCAGAAACAGTCGCGCCCGTCTGAACAGCAGCTTCAGCCACAGTATCATAAATAGGCGTCTTTTCGCCAAAGACCTGCCCCCCTTTACCAGGAGTAACACCTGCAACAATTTGAGTTCCGTAATCGAGACTCAACTGGGCATGCTTCCCACCAAATCCACCAGTGATACCCTGCACGAGCACCTTCGTATTTTCATCAACTAAAATAGACATAATAAAATAATTTTAACGTTTGGTTCTAAATAACTAGAGAGCCGCCACAGCAGCCACGGCTTTTTCTGCAGCATCGTTCAAACTATCGGCAGTAATCACATCCAAATCTGACTCCGCGATAATTTTTCGGCCCAACTCCACGTTTGTTCCTTCAAGGCGAACAATCAGCGGAATGCT
>CAZOWD010000130.1:1209-5965 GCA_964583225.1 uncultured Verrucomicrobiales bacterium
TCACGCGGATCTTCCTCTTCCAAATCGCGGTAGGCTACGATCTCGGGATGACGATAAAGCGCGTTATCGTCAAAACCAAACTTGGCATCCAACGCCAACACCTGATTGTCAGGAGTCACCACCAATGGGTTAATTTCAACCATTGAACAGTCCAGATCGATAAAGAGTTTATAAAGATTAGAAATGAGCTTCGCAAATTGTTTTGCAGCATCACCTGTAACCTTAAGCCCTTTCGCTAGCTTGCGAACTTCATAAGGCTGAAGCCCAGCAAGCGGGTGAATAAACTGACGCACAATTTTCTCTGGAGAGTTTTCAGCCACATCTTCGATGTCCATCCCCCCCTCTGTGCTCGCCACAATCACGGGACGGCATGTTTCACGATCCATCAAAATGGCCAAATAAAGCTCTCGCTCAATAGCTACGGCCTCACCGACCATCACCTTATTTACGAGCTTACCAGCTTCACCCGTCTGTTTCGTAACCAGAACTTGACCAATCATTTTTCCAGCTACTTCTGCAGCCTGCTCGGGAGAACTCACCAAATGCACTCCTCCTTGGAATCCATTTTTAAACGTCCCTTTTCCTCGTCCACCAGCATGGACTTGCGCCTTAACGACCACCTTGTCAGCGCCTAAGGCACGAGCTGCGGATTCTGCTTCTTCAGTTGTCGCGGCGACCTGACCCTGAGGGTTAGCTACGCCAAATTTATCGAACAACTCCTTCGCCTGATATTCATGGATATTCATAGACATTATTGCGCCCTATGGCGCGAATAGTGAGAAGCTAAATCGTCCACGTGAGAGGTCAAGATGAAAACCAACTTTCACTCGAGTTTTAAAACGCCTCTAAAAAAAAATCCTCTCGCCCCAAATTTATGGAATATTTCATTGTGTTGCTACGCTTCACCATTCAGAAACGTCCCATTCATGAAACTCCATTCCATTTTATCAACTCTCGGAGCGATCTCTTTGCTCACACTCCCCGCCTTAGCAAAAGAAGCTCAACCTTCAAAATCTAAAGTAGCCACGACATCTACCACCCCCACTTGGGCTCAGGACGTTAGCGATATTGCCCCCAACCCCAAGGTTATTTACGGCAAACTCCCCAACGGCATGAAATACATCCTCATGCCCAACAAACAACCACCAGGTCGTGTTAGCATGCGCCTTCACATTGCCGCGGGCTCTCTTATGGAGCGTGAAGACCAGCGAGGCGTCGCCCACTTTTTGGAGCACATGATGTTTAACGGATCCAAGCATTTCCCTGATCCAAGCCAACTCATTCCGAAAATGCAACGACTCGGGATCGCCTTCGGTGCCCACGCCAATGCATACACGTCTTTTGATGAAACGGTTTATATGTTGGATCTCCCCAACAACCATGAAGACACTCTCAACCTTGGCTTCAACATCATGCGCGACTTCGCCGATGGAGCCTTTCTCAAAAAAGAAGAAATCGATAAAGAACGCGGCGTTATTTTATCCGAAAAAACATCCAGAGACTCCGTGCAACAACGCCTCATGCAAAAACAATTTGATGCGTTGCTTCCCGAGGCTCTGATCGCCAAACGTTTCCCTATCGGACTCGAAAAAATCATCACATCAGCACCCCGTAGTGCCTTTACTGATTTTTACAATCAGTATTACACACCAAGCCGAATCACCTTCATCTACGTTGGAGACTTTGATCCCAAACAAGCTGAGAAGCGGATCATCGAAAACTTCAAAAGCATGAAAAACCCCGAAAACCTTGGCAAAAATCCAAATATCGGAAAAATCCCTCAAGGCCAAGGCTTCCGCACGCTTGTCTTCACCGATAAAGAAGTAACTTCTACCGACCTCACCCTTTACAACCTCAAACCATTTGAGAAAAAACCAGACACCAAGGCGACTCGCGCAGAAAAACTCCCGCTCATTCTCGCCAACGCCATGCTCAACCGCCGATTCTCCATTCTCACCAAACAAGAGAACGCAACAATCACTGGAGGAATGGCATATAATCAAAACCTCTTCAAATTTGCCCAAATGGGCGTCGTCGCTGTCGACGCTAAAAATAATGACTGGAAAGCGGCCCTTCCCGTGCTCGAGCAAGAACTTCGTCGTGCTGTAACCTACGGGTTCACTGAAAACGAACTCAAAGAGATCAAGGCCGACCTTATCAACGCCTACGAACAAGCAGTCAAAACGGAACCTAGTTTAAAAACGCCCACGCTTGCATCGTCGCTAGCTAAACACGTCCAGCGCGAAGCCGTCTTCTCAACACCTGAGGACGATCTCGCCATCCTTCGGGAAAACCTCTCAAAAATCACCCCCGAAACTTGCCATAAAGCATTTGCTAAATTCTGGAAAACTCCAGACATCACGCTCGTTCTTACAACAAACAAAGAAGAAAAAAATGCACAATCAGAGCTCAAAGAACTTTACAAAAAGAGCCAATCCGTCGCGGTCACCCCACCGGAGAAAAAAGCAGATATCACATTTGCCTACACTGATTTTGGCCCAGCAGGAAAAATCACCGACACACACAAAGTTAAAGACTTAGACTTCACACAGCTCAAGTTTGCAAACGGAAGCAAATGCAATATCAAACACACTGATTTTAAGAAAAATGAAATTTCTATGATCGTTCGCGTGGGCTCTGGCAAACTCACCATGCCCATGGACAAGCCAGGACTCGCAGCCTTTGCAGAATCAGTCTTCACTGCCGGCGGACTTGGTAAACACAGCACAGATGACCTCCGCAGCATCTTGGCTGGTCGCAATGCTCAAGTTGGATTCAGTATAGCAGATGATGCCTTTGTTCTCACAGGAGCCACCACTCCGAAAGATCTAGAACTCCAGCTACAACTTATCTGCGCTTACCTCACAGATCCTGGATTCCGCCCCGAATCTCTCCGACTCTTCAAAGCGCAGATCCCAATCATTTACTCCCAACTCAAACACACCTCGGCAGGAGCAGAAAATAAACTCAGCGCCTACCTGCATGGAAACGATCCGCGTTTTATTTTCCCTGAACAAAAAAAACTCGAATCTTACACGCTTGAAGATGCTAAAAACTGGCTTCTTCCCGCGCTGAAAAACGGCGCTCTAGAGTTATCCATCGGGGGCGATTTAGATGAAAAAACGCTCATCCCTATTCTCGCTCGCACGATCGGAGCGCTTCCAAAACGCTCGGCAGAAAAACCAGCACTTACGGAGAAACGGATCATCAAAAACATCCCCAGCACTCCCGCTGAAAAGAAATTCACCTTCCAAAGTAAAATCCCAACGGGATCAGCTACTGTCATCTGGAGAATCCCAGGACTTGATTCAAAAAACATAGGCACCATTCGCCGTTTAGGAGTTCTTCGCTCCATCTTATCCAATCGGATGCGTGAAAAAATCCGCGAAGAACTTGGCGAGGCCTACAGCCCCTACGCTTATGTAAACGCTAATGACGTTTATAAAGACCTCGGATTCCTCTTTGCTGTCAGCCCCGGAAAACCTGAACAAGCAGAAAAGGTTGGTAAGCTTATTCTCGAAATAGGACAACAACTCGCCGACAAAGGAGCAACTGAAGACGAACTCAAACGCGCTCTCGCACCTCGCCTCACCATGCTCCAGAAATCGCTCCGCGAAAACTCTTACTGGATCGGCACTGTTATGAGTCAATCTCAAGAGCAACCTTACCGACTCGACTGGGCACGCAACCGCGAAAAAGACTATGCTTCTATCAAGCTCGATGATATCAATGCGCTTGCCAAAAAATACCTTGGCACCAAAAATGCTTACCGCATTGAAATACTTCCAGTAAAATAGTCCGCATTCATGTCCAAACCTGCCACCCTCCTGCTGAACCTAGGCTCTCCCGATAGCACAAGCGTGCCCGATGTGCGCCGCTATCTTGACGAATTTCTTAGCGATGAACGCGTTCTCGATATGCCAGCTTGGCAACGAGCTATCATATTAAAACTTTTCATCCTACCTAAACGTCCCGCCGAATCAGCAGAAGCCTACAAGCAGGTTTGGACCGATGAAGGTTCTCCGCTCATCGCCATGAGCGAAAAGCAGCACAAGCTTGTTTCTGAGCAAGTTGATATGCCCGTGTTTTTGGCAATGCGCTACGGCAATCCGTCCACTGAAAGCGTTATCAAAAAAATCATTGAGGCAGGCATCACGGATCTCTTCATCATGCCACTCTACCCGCACTATGCGATGTCGAGTTATGAGACGGCGCTCGTTAAGGCAATGGAAATCCTCAACGAGCAAGCGCCCCAGATAAAAACTTCCATTCTCCAACCATTCTACAAAGACCCCGATTACATTCAGGCTCTAGTAGATAGCGCTCGGCCTCATTTGGAAGAAGATGACGACCTCCTACTCTTCAGCTACCACGGCATTCCTGAGCGTCATGTGAAGCTCTCTGACCCATCACACGCGCACTGTCTATCCCGTCCCGATTGCTGTGACACCCCACACCCGTGTCACGCCACTTGCTACCGTCACCAATGCCTCGCCACCACCAAAGCATTTCTAGAACACTCGGGAATGGATGAAAACAAAATCGCAGTCTCCTTCCAATCCCGACTTCTCAAAGCGCCTTGGTTAGGACCTTACACAGATTTTGAACTTCAACGCTTTGGCAAAGAAGGCATCAAAAAAATCAAAGTCATTTGTCCGTCCTTCGTCACCGATTGTTTAGAAACGTTGGAAGAAATCGGCATACGAGGATCAGAAGAATTCACCACCAACGGTGGGCAATCTCTCAGCCTCATCCC
>CAZOWD010000131.1:0-5936 GCA_964583225.1 uncultured Verrucomicrobiales bacterium
GTGCCACGGAGAATCGCTTGTTCAGCGAGCGCGTGAAGGGCGTCTTTGGTGACTTTGAGTTTTACTCCGCTCATGGCGAGCAATTTGGTGTATTGCTTGACGAGCGCGTTTTTCGGTTGGGTGAGGATTTCGATGAGTTCGTCAGTGGTTAGCTCGCGGAGCGATGAGATAATGGGAAGACGTCCGACAAATTCGGGGATGAGTCCGAAGTGAAGGAGGTCTTCAGGCTCTGCTTTTTCGAGGATACGTTTGGGATCGAGCACTTGGTCAGCGCTATCACCTTCTTCGTGAAACCCGAGGACGTGTTTTCCGAGTCGGCGACTGATGATGTCTTGAATGCCAACAAATGCTCCTCCGCAGATGAAGAGGATTTTCTCAGTGTTGACTTGGATGTATTCCTGTTGTGGGTGTTTGCGTCCTCCTTGGGGGGGGACGTTGCAGATGGTGCCTTCCAGAATTTTGAGAAGTGCTTGTTGCACGCCTTCGCCGGAGACGTCCCGCGTGATGGAGACGTTTGATGTGGTGCGGCCGATTTTATCGATTTCGTCCACGTAAATGATTCCGCGTTCGGCGCGCTCGACATCGAAATCTGCAGCCTGGAGAAGGCGCAGGATGATGTTTTCTACGTCGTCACCTACGTAACCGGCTTCGGTAAGCGTGGTGGCGTCCACGATGGTGAACGGAACGTCCAATGTTTTGGCGAGAGAGCGAGCTAGAAGTGTTTTACCAGATCCTGTTGGTCCAAGCATGAGGATGTTTGATTTTTCAATATCAACATCGACCAATTCTTTTGAATGGCTCACGTTACCTTGACGGAGGCGGAGGTAGTGGTTGTAAACGGCAACTGCGAGCACTTTTTTAGCGCGTTCTTGTCCGATTACAAAGTCGTTGAGTTTGGCGTTGATTTCTTCAGGTGTGGGAACTTTTTCTAGATCAAAGGTTGAGCCTGAAGCGGAGGTCGCTTTTTTATCGTTGAGCTCTTTTTCTATGATGGAAGAGCAAACTGCAATGCATTCGTTGCAGATATAAACGGATGGGCCTGCGATAAGTTTTTTGACTTCTGAGTGGCTTTTGCCACAGAAGGAACACATGGTGAGATTTGGATTGCGTGCCATGAAAGGGGATCGTGAAGGGTGTGGGTATTAAAAGGAAAAAAGATTTGAGCATTAGCTCTTTGGACAACTCTTTAGATAAGCCCAAAAAAGGGATGCCGAAAAGGAAAACCTTACCGACACCCCAATTATAGGTTAAATGAGGGCGTTTGTCTTATTTTTTTGCGTCATCGGAAGCATCTTTAGTCGGAAGACTACGGCTTTCGAGGACTTTATCGACAAGGCCATAAGCAACAGCCTCTTCAGCGGACATGTAATTATCCCGGTCGGCGTCTTTTTCAATTTGCTTCTCGGTTTTACCTGTATGCTTGGAAAGGATGGCGTTGAGGCGTTTTTTAAGAGTGATCATGAAGCCGAACGTGCGCTCGACATCTGCTGCGGTTCCCTGAGCTCCACCTGAAACTTGGTGAATCATCACGTGGGAGTTCGGGAGGCAAAAACGCTTCCCTTGAGTGCCCGCAGTGAGAAGGACTGAGCCCATGGAGGCTGCGATTCCAATACAATACGTATTCACATCGCAGGTCAAAAACTGCATGGTGTCGTAAATCGCCAACCCTGCGGTAACTGAGCCACCAGGGGAGTTGATGTAGATGTGAATGTCTTTTTTCGGATCCTGCATCTGAAGAAACAGGAGCTGAGCAATGACGGAGTTTGCTACGCCGTCATCGATGGCTGTTCCGATGAAAATAATCCGGTCCTTGAGGAGGCGGGAGTAAATGTCAAAGGCGCGCTCTCCACGGCCATCGGATTCGATGACGGTGGGGATGTAATAGTTATTGGGTGTAGAATCCATGGGCGTAGTGATTAGTCCTCGGTGGTTTCAGCTGTTTCTTCGGACTCAGCTCCTTCTGTGGTGATGTTGGCGTTATCGACGAGGAAGTCGATGGCTTTGCCAATGAGGATTGAGTTGCGAATGCTGTTGATCTGTCCTGATTTTTGGAGTTCGCGGATGTATTTTTTAACAGGCTTCTTCGCTTGTTGAGCCATGGCGCCAATGCGCTGGATGAGATCCTGGTCGGAAACTTCAATTTTTTCAGCTTCTGCGATATCTTGCAGAAGGAAGTTGGTTTTGAGGTTATTGCGAGCTTGGATTTGAGCTGTTGCGATGATGTCGGCTTGTTGGGCTTCGATTTCTTCGTCGCTGAGTCCAGCCTGAGCACCGCGGGCTACCATGTCGTCGGCTGCGCCTTGAGCTTCAGCGTCAACGAGTTCTTGTGGAAGTTCGAAATCAACCTGAGCGATGAGGTGTTCAACGATTTGGTTGACCTTGCTTTCGTTGTTTTGCTTAGTTTTCTGCTGAGTGATTTGCTCAGAGATGAGAGATTTGAGGTCGTCAACGGTTTTGCCTTCACCAAACTGAAGTGTTTCGGAAACAAATGTGTCGTTGAGTTCTGGGAGCTCTTGCTCCTTGATGCCTTTAACGGTGACGGAAAGAACGAGGTCTTTGCCACGAAGGTCTTCAAGAGGGAAGTCGTCGCCGACGGCGCAAGTGATTTCGCGAGATTCGTCGATAGCAGCTCCTTCAAGTTGCTCACTGAAGCCTGGAAGGAATGCGTCGTCTTGAAGTTTGACCCAGTAATCTTCTTTGCCTGCGAGGATGCCAACAGGTTTGCCGAGAGCTTCTTCTAGTGGCTTGCCTTCGAGTGTGGAAGTGAAGTCGATTACAGCGATGTCTCCTGATTGGAGATTGCGATCGGTGACGTCTTTGTAGTCAGCGTAGCGCTCAAGCACGCCGTCGAGTTCGCGTTGGACTTCTTCGTCAGTGGCGTCGGCAGATGGAAGTTTGACTTCGATCCCTTTGTATTCAGGAAGCTCAAAAGTAGGAGCGAGAACGAGGGACATGGTGAATGAAAATGATCCGTCGTCGTTGAGTGAGATGGATTCAGGATTTTTAAAGTGAAGAACCCTGAGGTCTTCGTTTTGCTTTAAAGCTTCGGTGCATGCATCGTTGATTAAGCGGGACTCAAGCTCTTGTTTGATGTCGTTGGCGAATCGCTTTTCGATGACTTTGGTTGGGATTTTTCCTGGGCGGAAACCTGGGATTTTAGCTTGGGAGGAAAAAGCTTTCACAATGCCCTTGCGTTCTTTGCTTACGGTATCTGCTGGGATTTCAGCACGCAGAGTAGCGGTGCATTCTGGCTGTTGTTCGACGGTGATGTTCATGATGAATAAGTAAAATGGGGTAATTCTAAGATGAAAAAAGATCAGAATCTGTTTCTGAAGGGCGGGAAGCTAGAGGCTGGTTGGCTGGGAGTCAAGAACCATGACTGCGATATATACTATAAAATGACGCTTAGATTTAAACGTTCTTTCTGAAAATCTGCAGTGTTCTCTACTTTTGGGGGAGAAAGAATTGGGGAAATCGGGCTTTTGTAAGCACGGTCTGGTGACTATTTTTGAAAGATGAAATCTTTTAAAAAGAGTGAAGTGTGTGGGAGACTACTCCTCTAAGGTAAAGGCCTGAATCGAGAAATTGGTTGGCCCAGTGATGCCAAGTGAGGTTGCCTGGAGCGAGGCAAAGAAGGATGGAGAGGATGGTGATGTTGGCAAGGTAGATGACGAGAAGTGAGAAAACGACTCCGTTTTCTTGAAGGTCGGGTTGGTCGCGCGGGATCATCCAAAGCGTCCAGAGCAGGTGAAACGCCCACGTGGCTCCAATGAGAAAATAGAGACCTTCAGCGTAGTGCGGGATGTTGGCGAAGAGATCGACAATGGTGGCGAGAATTAAAACGACAACAGACCAAAACGGGACAAAATAGGGGGAGAGGGCAATGATGACGTTCGTTTTGTTGGTCATGATGTATCCTCCGTTGTGAGAGACCTTAATGTCTGAGACGCGCCCTCCGCAGAGGTAAACAAAAATGGCATGAGTCAGTTCGTGTCCTAAAACGTAGAGATAAAGGAAAAATCGCTCGAGAAGGCCCGAGAAAAACCATCCTGCCATGAGAAACATGCCGACTCCGAAAAAGAGAAAGTGGCGGGTTTTGAAAAGGTCGATCCAAAAAGTTTGAGTTACGCCAGTTTCGGCATCTGTGATGTGAAAGATGGCCGACGACATAATGAGGCACAGCGGAAATAGGATCAGGCAATAAAGCCAGCGAAGTAAGCGCTGGGGAAGGCTGAGATGAATGTGATCATCCTCCATTGTGTCGGCAATGGCAGCCTGAATGGATTTGAGTCCCTTTCTCCGATATTCGCGAGTAAGTCGACGATTGGCGCGTTGCTTGGCTCTTTTTTCTGCGTCTTGAATAGACTCCCAAAACGAGGTTCGTTCTTTACGCCGGTTATTGCGTGGCCGTGTTCTTTTGGTTCTTAGGGGGATTTTGCGTTGGCTCGATCTCATAAAGGGCGGCGTTACGTTCGGTAAAGGAGATGGTTAGCTTTACTTAAATTTTAAGGGATTGCAATAGGTAATTTTTGATCGCGAAAAATGTTATTTCTCACGTTTACTGCATTCTTTGTTTTTGGTAGCGTGCTAAGCATGTCGGCTTATTGGGATTTGTTGGAGAGCGTGCGCGCTTCGGTTCACGGTGTTCGTGAATCTGGGGCGATTACGTTACCTGATGAACTTCAACTGCAGGCTTTGTGGTTTGCTGGGCAGATGGGGCGGGAGTTTAGAACATTGGATGGGCGTTTTGTGAAGATTGTGCAGTTTGGTCACTGGAATCATAGCGCTGGACCTGATTTTTTACATGCTGCTGTTGAGATCGATGGGGAGTTGTTGAGTGGTTCTTTGGAGTTGGATCATCGTTTTTCAGACTGGGAGGCGCACGGGCATGCCCAGAACGAAGCTTTTAATGATGTGGTGCTTCACGTGGTATTTGCCGATGAGGGGCGAACGCATTTTACGCGGACTGCAGATCACCGTGAGGTGCCTCAGGTGGTTGTTTCTGATGAGCAACTTCGAGAGGCTTTAAATTTGCCTTTGGCTGCTGTGGCGGATGCCCATCCAGGCCGTTGTTTGACCCCGTTGGCTACGATGAATGTGGAGGATTTGGATTGTCTTCTGTGGGAGGCTGCGAAGCATCGTGCTAGTATGAAGGCTCGGCGACAGAGTCGAACCGCTGAAGTTTTGGGAGAGGACGAGTGTCTTTGGCAAGGTGTTGCAGAAACTCTGGGGTATCGACCTAATCGTTTGGCGATGACTTTGGTGGCGCAGCGGTTACCAGTGGGGGAGTTGTTGGCGATGAGAGATGAGGGAAATTTGGCAGAGGCTGTTTTATTTGGAGCCGCGGGATTTTTAACTGCAGAGAGCTATGAGCAAGCAGATACGGATAGTCAGAAGTATCTTCGTGAATTGTGGGAGAGTTGGTGGCGTTTGAGAGATGATTATGAGCCTGTTCCTTCACGTCAGATTCCGTGGAGTTATTCGGGGATTCGCCCTGTGAATCATCCTCAGAGAAGATTAAGTTGTTTGGCTATGGTTTTGAAGAACTGGCAGCGATTTAAAAAATCGTGTAGAGATTTTTCTGCCAATGAGGAGTTTTTTGAAGATTTGGATCACCCTTATTGGGGGCATCACTACACTTTGAAATCGAAACGGAGCGAGCGCCGATTAGCTTTGATGGGGCGTGATCGAGTGAGAGATTTTCAGATTAACCATCTGTTGCCATCGCGTTTGGCATCCGATGACAAGGTTGCTTGGGAATTTTATTTGAAAATTCCAGCGCCAGTTTTGAGCGAGAAGGTGAATAAGGCTTCGTTGCGTTTGTTTGGAGATTCTCCGAGGAGAAAAACGTATCTTAGAAAGGCATGGCAACATCAGGCTCTTTTACAGATCTATCAGGATTTTTGTTTGAGGGATGTGAGTGATTGTGTGGATTG
>CAZOWD010000132.1:0-4126 GCA_964583225.1 uncultured Verrucomicrobiales bacterium
TAACTCCTTATACAACAACGCTTTTTTGACTTATCTTCAATTTACCCACAAGTTATTCACATTTCATAACTCCTTTAAAATAAAAGACCTTCCGATTTACCCTCAACTATTTCACAAGTTATTCACATTTTTACACCACCCCGAATCACCCCACATTTCCTCTGCGCTTGATACCCAGCTTCACGACTAAAAAGAAAAAACGATCGGCGTTCAGATCGAGATCCAACGCAAGATTGAACATGCCATTCGTGGGCTTTTAGAGCGCGACAAAAAAACTCTACAACCGAGTCATCGCAAACGATATCGATCAAGAGCAAGCCATCGGCGACGGATTTTAGGCGCATCCATCACCAGCAAGACACATTCCACTGCTCGACCATATTTTTGGGAATGGCATCGAGAAAGCGAGAAGGACTCAGCACAAACTCACCGCTGTAACTGCGCGGGTTTGTCATAGGATAGGTTAAATAAAGCTGATCTTTCGCGCGGGTAACCGCCACATAAAACAACCGGCGCTCCTCTTCAAAAGATCGGGGGTCGCCCGATTCCAAAACGCGACCGTTGGGGAACATGCCATCGGCAAGCCACACCACAAACACCACCTTCCACTCCAAACCTTTTGCTTGGTGAATCGAAGACAGCATCACAGCGTTTTCATTCACCTCTTTTTTGCCTCCCTTTTTTTTCTGTCCCTCTTTTCGAGGATCACCATCCACCGATGACATTAACGAGAGCTGAGCTAAAAATTCTAAAACATCCGAGTATCCTTCCCCATACTCCATGAGTTGAAGAATGTCCTGCTTCCTACTATCGTAGTTCTCAAACTCCGCCCGCATATAGTCATCATAAACCCCTTCCAGAATCGAATAAATCATCTCCGCAGGACGCGCAAATTCGCCATCTGGCACCAACTCATCCAAGGTGTAACATAACTGCTTCCAGGCATCTTTGGCTTTAGGAGGCACTCGAAATTTCAACAAAGTCTCCGAAAAAGAATCTGGAACCTCCACGCTAGAACCTAGCGGTGAACTTCTCCACGCATTCCACAAATTATCAGCCGATTTCGGACCGACCCCTTGCAACATCAGCACCATCCGTTTAAAACTCACTTCATCTCGCCCATTAACCACAAAGCGAATGATCGCCGCTACATCCTTTACGTGCGCTTGCTCGAAAAACCGAAGTCCGCTTGTGATTTCAAATTCTATTTTCTGACGCGTCAGCTCCATCTGAATTTCCATACTCTGGTAATGCGCCCGATAGAGCACCGCAATTTCGTTGGGCTCAATACCTTCCTCGATCAACTCCGCAATCCGACTCGCTACAAATTCAGCCTGAAATGAAGGATCGTCCAAAGGAACAAGCGCCGGAGTCATCTCCCCGCCTTGGCGAACCGCGCGAAGCTCCTTGTCATACTGAATTTCGTTCGGACGAATCGCCGCATTCGAAAGAGCCAATACCTCAGGAACGCTTCGGTAATTGGTTTCAATTTTAAACACCTCAGCGTCTGGGTATTTTTTATGAAACGACAAAATATTGTCCATATCCGCCCCGCGCCAAGAATAGATCGATTGCGCATCATCCCCCACCACCATCAAGTAAGGGTTTTCTTTTCCAACCAACAAATCAATCAAATCACACTGCACGCGGTTTGTGTCCTGATACTCATCCACCAAAATGTGGCGAAATTTCTTCTGGTAGAGTTTTTGCAAATCTTCATTTTCCTGCAAAAGTTTCAGAGTCAGAACCAAGAGGTCATCGAAATCCATCGAGTTGGTTTCTTGTTTTTTCTTCCGATACGCCCGCTCAACCGTTTTGACTTCCTCCGTCCATACCTCCACTTGAGGAAACTGATGGTAAATCACAGCGTCAATCGATTCGCAGGTATTTTCAGCGAGACTGATGATGGAAATCAACACGTCCACCTTCGGGAACCGTTTCCCATTAGCATTTGTCTTTTTAGCATCCACCCCGCTCTCCTTGATGACCTGCTTCATCACCGCCTTTTGATCATCCCGATCCAATATTGAAAATGAGCGGGTAAACCCCAGCTCGTCTGCATGCTTTCGTAAAATACGATTCCCAATAGAGTGGAACGTGCCACTCCACATGTCCCGAATATCTCCAGGCACTAATTCCTGCACCCGCTCCAACATCTCGCGGGCCGCCTTATTGGTAAAAGTAAGTAGTAAAATTTTAGAAGCATCCACCCCCTTATCGAGCAGATACGCCACGCGGTGTGTCAGCGTCCGCGTTTTTCCTGAACCAGCCCCCGCTATCACCAACGCAGGTCCTGGCTGCGAACTCACAACCGCTAACTGTTGTTCATTAAGCTCCGCAGCATAATCAATACCAGAGGCTCCTACACTCTGCGGTTTTGATTGAGATTGAATTTTGTACTCACGCGCCATGGCCTAGGACGTTACCAAGCCAATCGGTAATGAGAAGCGGGAATATCAAAAGATTCCCGCCCCAGCAACCTAAGCTGCTATTTCGTAATGCTCTGCAATATCGCGCAAGATCCGATCGCGACGCTCACGCGCTCTTTCGAGATCATGAGTTTTTAAGGAAAAACGCAAACGCTCAGAAGTGGAGTCATTCTTATGCACAGTGAGGTGACACCACCACACGCCACGATTATTCCAAAGGTGGTGATTGGGATTGTCAGAATTAATGCGCAAAGCAATCCGAGTGTTTCTGGGTTTATCCGTTGTTTGAGTAGCCATATCGTTATCAGTTAGTTTCATTCAATATTAAAGCCTCCGCTTGAGTGACGCCTATCAATAGCCCAGCAAACTGCGTGCCGCAACTTAAATAATATAATAATGATAATATTACTCATATAATCATATTTTGCTCACTCAGCAAGAGCTCTGAAAGAGAAGAAACACCATTTTACAACAAACAAAAGACAAAACACACTAAAAAGATGTGCATATTTTGCTCACCAACCACAAATCAAGAACTCCAAAAAAATTCTCTAAATCGCGATATAAGGAAAAAGAAGTCTAGAATCGCCCAACAATCAAGCATCGACAGCGTAACCTCTCAACAAAACCCAACCACTCCCAAGACCTAAAAAATCAAACAGTCGCCCCAATCATTTTGCGCCATAAACTGCATCGTATTTCTGAAGCCATGCTTTCCGAGCCTCCAAATTCTTTTTCATCTTACTCAATTCAGCCAAACGAAGTTTCAAATCGTTATAGTCTCGCGTCATTGCGTTGCTATCCCGGCGGATATCTTTGACAATTTCACGCACTAGCAACTCAAGATCGTGCGCCTCGTTACGACTCACGCTCTGCGTATTTTGAGAATCAGCCCCACCCGAAGCCATCAATTCACTTAACTGCTTACTTCGCGCCTCTCGGGCGGCTTCATTGCGAGCGATATCTTCCCGATAAAACTTTTTAACCTCCTCTGAAACTCCCGACTCTTTCAGCTTACGCTGCAACGTGTTTGTCCGACGCTCCAAATCCTCGATACTCAACTTCAGTGCCTCGATCATCTTTTTCTTCTGTTTCCGCGTGAAAACCGTCTCCCTTCGGTTCTGCTTCCACTTTTCGTTCACCCGCGTGTTATCCCATCCCCAACCCCAATCATAGTTCACGGTATTGCCATAACGGTCAGTCTCCCCATCCGTTATATATTTTTCGTAATCCACGTGCTCCGTAAATGATTTGGAAAGAGAAACCAACTGCTCCACCCGCTTTTCAATTTTTGCATCAAAAGCATGCACCCCCTTCTCTGCCGCCTTCTCACCAACACTATTTCTGCCAGAACGCAGCATCTCCTTGAGTTCTGCACGACGCTGGTTATACGACTTAATGGATTTCGCAAGCCCCGCCATCAAATCCTGCTTCATCTTGGCCACTCGCACCTTGGAGTTTTGAGAATCCTTCATCGACCCCAAGGTGGCCACAATCTTATCGATCCGCTCTTCAATGCGCTTGTTCAGACGCTCAATATCTTCAACAAGCACCGTAATTTGCCCCTCTCGATCCTTGATTCGATCCTCAATCAAAGGAATCGACGCCCGCCGCGCGCTTAAATCTTCAGCGCTAAGCTCCTCCATTTTTACCTCTACCGATTTCGACTGCTGCGAAGAGAGCGCTTGCCCCTGAGC
>CAZOWD010000132.1:4226-5871 GCA_964583225.1 uncultured Verrucomicrobiales bacterium
GCCCCTGAGCATGAACCAGCGGAGAACAAAAAACGAAAAACGCTACAGAAAAGAGACGCGGAGAGTGAAAAGAGGTGTTCATAATAGTGAGTCACCCACTATGGAGCAACTTACTAAACCATCAAACACCACTTTAAAAAGTCAAGCGCGCAATTAACGAAGCAATCAACGCTCCCCACTTTCAATCACAGCATACGCATTGTGATTGTGAATGGATTCGTAGTTTTCGGCCTCGACCCGATACCACAAAATATTTTCCTGTTCGTTAGAACGAGCTGCGATGTTTCGCACAAGATCCTCCACAAATACAGGGTTTTCGTAAGCGCGCTCAGTCACCGATTTTTCGTCGGGTCGCTTAAGCAAACTATACAGCTCACAACTTGCAGAAGCCTCTACCAGATCAATTAAATCTTCAATCCAAATAGGCTTTTTCGAGCGAACAGAATAAGTCACAGCCCCCCGTTGGTTGTGCGCACCATAATCGCTGATCGCTTTAGAGCACGGACAAAGAGTAGCCACAGGCACAATTACCGTAAGTTGAAAATCGGAACCGCCATCGGCATCCACCTCACACTCAAAAATCACCTCGTAATCCATCACGCCCGGCATTTTTGTAACGGGAGCTTCTTTCGTCCGAAAAAAAGGAAACCGAAACTCGACATGAGCCTTATGAGCTTCAAGGCGTCCCAACAATTCTTTCGGGATCAAGGTCACTTCGCGCACGTCCAAGCAGTTTCCATGAGAATTTAACACCTCCACAAACCGACTCATGTGCGTTCCTTTAAAATGATGAGGAAGATCTACAGCCAGAGCTGTAGTCGCCACCGTCCGCTGTGTGCTTCCATCTTTGTTCCGAACGTTAAGAGGAAAACGCATAGCTTTTACACCCACGCGGTCAATGGCGATGTTGCGATCGTCAATTTCATTTTGAGTATCCTTGAGCTCCTTCATTTTTTTGAGTTCTATCGAGGTTTATTTTTGAAAAAAGGCTAAGTTTCTCAAAACCCAGCAAAGAAAAAAAGCCTGCCCAGAATAAACGGACAGGCTTGAAAAAGAAATGTTATTCACACTACCTGCACCTTAACCAAGAAGGTTACAAGAGCGAGCGCGCTTGATTTCGCGAGTGATCTTGCGGTGAAGCTTAGCAGAAACACCAGTCACACGACGAGGAAGAATCTTACCAGTCTCTGTGGTAAATTTCTTAAGCAACTCGGTGTTTTTATAGTCAATCTCAGCCTCTGGGATGTCATGACGACGGTGTGGCATAGGGCGGTTAGCCTTCCAGAAAGCGATGCGACGCTCCTTGTTTTTTGGAGTAGAAATTGATGACATAATCGTAAATTATTAGATGTTTAAAAAGTAAAGAAAAGGACTAGCGAAGCTCACGGTGAAGCGTGCGGCGACGAAGGAAAGGATTGTATTTGATCTTTTCCAGACGGCCTGGAGTGTTCAAACTTTTCTTGTTACGGGTGGATGTGTAGCGGGAAGTAGGCTTTCCTTCGGCCTTTGCTTCCGTGCATTCAAGGATAATGATATCGCGTGGCATGATTGTAATAGTTAATTTTTATAGGTCTTGAGAACCGTGTGGCATGGTTACCACTGCCGTTGAGTTGAATCTCGGGACGCGGAAGCTATCCATTTTCAA
>CAZOWD010000133.1:0-5837 GCA_964583225.1 uncultured Verrucomicrobiales bacterium
ATTTGGCGCACTGCGACATTTTGTCGGTGTTGAGTGTGAGTTTAGAGCCATACTGTCTCGATGAAAGTTGTGTGGGTGGATAGTGTTTTTTTTGTAACTTGTTCTTTTTGAGTTTGTTAAATGTTTTGTGGTGTGGCTGGCACACGCCTTGCATAGATTCTGGCAGAATGCTTGTCGGAAGCGTTCAACCCATTTCAACAGATCTCAAAGCAAGGTTGGCATAGCCGACCACTCAATAAATTATTAAATATTAACCCAAACTAGAAAGAACCTAATACTATGGCTAAAATACTCGGAATCGACCTAGGAACAACCAACTCCTGCATGGCAGTGATGGATGGTAAAGAATCTACGGTCTTAGAAAACTCAGAAGGTGCACGCACCACTCCCTCCATTGTCGCATTTACAAAAAGCGGCGAACGTCTCGTCGGTCAGGCCGCTAAGCGCCAGGCTGTGACAAACCCTAAAAATACTATTTTCTCAGCAAAACGTCTTATCGGACGCAAGTTTGATGAGTTGAGCGAAGAAGATAAGAAACTTCCTTACAAGGTGGTGAAAGCCGACAACGGCGACGCTCACATTGAAGTGGAAGTCGGTGGAGAAACCAAGGTTTACTCACCACAGGAAATTTCAGCAATGATCCTGGCTAAGTTGAAAGCTGATGCAGAAGCAAAGCTTGGCGAAACGATCACTGAAGCTGTGATCACCGTGCCTGCTTACTTTAACGACTCTCAGCGTAACGCAACAAAGGCTGCTGGTGAAATTGCAGGACTCAAAGTGCGTCGTATTATCAACGAACCTACCGCTGCGGCTCTCGCATACGGACTTGATAAAAAGTCTGATGAAAAAATCGCAGTGTATGACCTCGGTGGTGGAACATTCGATATCTCCGTGCTTGAAATTGGCGACGGCGTCTTTGAGGTGCTCGCTACTGACGGTGATACTCAACTCGGTGGTGACGACTGGGACAAAGCTATCATCAACTGGATTGTTGAAGAATTTAAGAAAGCGGAGGGGATCGACCTCAGCGGTCAGCCTGATGCGCTTCAACGTATCCGTGAGGAAGCAGAAAAAGCTAAGATTGCTCTTAGTTCATCCCAGAGTTACGACATTAACTTGCCGTTTATCACTGCAGACCAAACTGGTCCTAAGCACATTCAAACAACTCTTACTCGCGCTAACTTGGAGCAGATCACAAGAGACCTCTTTGATCGGACAAGAAAGCCAGTTCTTGACTGTCTGAAGGAAGCTGGTGTTTCCGCTAGCGAAGTGGATGAGCTTGTGCTTGTGGGTGGTATGACCCGGATGCCTAAAGTTCAAGAAGTTGCCGGTGAACTCGCAGGTCAAGAGCCTCACAAAGGTGTGAACCCTGACGAAGTTGTCGCTATCGGAGCTTCAATCCAAGGCGGAGTGCTTCAAGGAGATGTTTCTGATGTGCTACTCTTGGACGTTACTCCTCTCAGTCTTTCGATTGAAACCATGGGAGGTATTGCAACTCCAATGATTGAGCGTAATACAACGATCCCAGCAAAGAAATCTCAGATCTTCTCAACTGCTGCTGACAACCAGCCAGCTGTGGACATCCGGATCTGTCAAGGTGAGCGTAAGATGTTTGATGATAACAAACTTCTTGGAAACTTCCGCCTCGATGGAATTGAGCCCGCTCGCCGTGGAACGCCTCAGATCGAAGTAACTTTCGATATCGATGCTAACGGTATCCTCCACGTTTCAGCTAAAGATAAAAACTCTGGAAAAGAGCAGAAAATCTCTATCGAGGGATCTAGCGGACTTTCCGAAGAGGAAATCGAACAAGCTAAGCGCGATGCAGAAAAGCACGCCGAAGAGGATGCTAAACGCGCAGAGGCTGTCGAAACCAAAAACAACGCTGAAAACTTAGTCAACCAGGTCGAGAAACAACTCGAAGAACTGGGAGATAAGGCACCAGCTGAAATCAAGTCTGGCATCGAAAGCAAAGTGAACGCTGTAAAAGATGCGCTTAAGGCCGACGATTTGGATGCGATTAAATCCTCTACTTCAGCACTTGAGGCCTCACTTCAAGAGCTTGCTCAAGCAGCTCAAGCTGCCGCTGGAGCAGGAGCTCCTGGACCAGACGTAACACCCGCTGATGGTGAAAAATCTGAGCCAAAACAAGCTAAAGGCAAGGTCGTAGACGCTGAAGTTGTTGAAGACGACGCACCTAAAGGCTGAGGCTTCTAAAAAACTTATCGAAGTTCGCCCTTTCAGTTTGAGAGGGCGGACTTTTCAAACCAACCAAAAAAGAAACAAACACACTAACCAAACTTAATACAATTATGTCAACTATTACACCACTCGGACAACGTGTCCTCGTTAAGCGTCTTGAAGCAGAAGCTGTTACCTCAGGAGGTATCGTTCTTCCAGACACCGCTCAAGAGAAACCACAAGAAGCAGAAATCGTATCGCTTGGACTTGGCGGAAAAGATGAAGATGGCAAGACCATTGAATTTTCTGTGAAGGTCGGAGACAAGGTGCTTATTTCCAAATACGGAGGCACTGAAGTCAAAGTAGATGGCGAAGATCTGCTCATCCTTTCTGAATCTGATATTCTCGGAATCGTATCTTAATTTATCCCATTTTAACTCTAACTTTAACTTAAATTTTAACTATTATGCCTAAGCAATTACAATTCGACGAAGCCGCCCGTCAGTCACTCATGCGCGGAGTAGAAAAGCTCGCAGCTGCAGTCAAAGCAACACTCGGACCTGCAGGACGTAACGTCATTCTTGATAAAAAGTTCGGCTCCCCAACAATCACCAAAGATGGTGTTTCTGTTGCAAAGGAAATCGAGCTTGAGGATGCATACGAAAACATGGGCGCACAGCTCATTCGTGAAGTATCCAGCAAAACTTCAGACATCGCAGGTGACGGAACAACTACTGCTACCGTGCTTGCCGAAGCCATCTACAAAGAAGGTCTTCGCAACGTAACCGCTGGAGCGAATCCTATTTCACTTCAACGTGGTATCATGAAAGCTACGGAAGCTCTCGTGGCTGAACTTGGAAAAATCTCCAAAGAGGTTTCAGATACATCTGAGATCGCTCAGGTTGCAACCGTTTCCGCTAACTGGGACAAAGAAATCGGTGAAATCATCGCCGAAGCTATGGACAAAGTGGGTAAAGACGGAACCATCACCGTTGAAGAAGCTAAGGGAATTGAAACCAACCTCGACGTTGTCGAAGGTATGCAGTTCGATAAAGGTTACCTCAGCCCTTACTTTGTGACTGATCCAGAAAGCATGGAGTGTTCACTTGATGGAGCGCTTATTCTCATCAACGAGAAAAAGATCAGCTCACTCAAAGACCTTCTCCCAATCCTTGAAAAAGCAGCTAAAACAGGCAAGCCGCTTCTTATCATTGCCGAAGATGTGGATGGTGAAGCTCTCGCAGCTCTCGTCGTCAACAAACTTCGTGGCACACTCAACGTTGCCGCTGTGAAAGCTCCTGGTTTCGGTGACCGCCGTAAAGCAATGCTCGAAGATATCGCTATCCTCACTGGAGGTAAGGTGATCACTGAAGATCTTGGAATTAAGCTTGAGAACGTAGAGCTTGAAGACCTCGGATCAGCTAAGCGTGTTTCTATCACCAAAGACACAACAACCATCGTTGAAGGTGAGGGAACAAGTGATGCCATCACTGGCCGCGTAAATCAAATCCGTCGTCAGATCGAAGAGACTTCTTCTGATTATGACCGCGAGAAACTTCAAGAGCGTCTTGCTAAGCTTGCCGGTGGTGTTGCTGTCATCAACGTTGGTGCTGCTACAGAAACCGAAATGAAAGAGAAGAAAGCTCGCGTGGAAGACGCACTTCACGCCACACGCGCAGCGGTGGAAGAAGGTATCGTTCCTGGAGGTGGAACCGCTCTCATCCGTGCCCAAGTAAACATGGGAGATCTCGGATTGAAGGGTGATGAAGCTACTGGTGCGGACATCGTGTCTCGCGCTATCGAAGCTCCACTTCGTCAGCTTGCTACAAACGCAGGACTTGAAGGAGCTCTCATCGTTGAGAAAGTAAAAACTTCTACAGGAAACCAGGGTTACAACATTGCAACTGAAGAACTCACCGACCTCATCGAAGACGGTGTGGTTGACCCAACGAAGGTAACCCGTTCAGCTCTTCAGAACGCAGCTTCAATCTCCGGACTTCTACTCACTACTGAGTGTCTTATCACTGACATCCCTGAAAAAGAGGAGCCAGTAGGTGGACACGATCACGGAATGGGTGGAATGGGCGGAATGATGTAATTCTGCTAACTCCTAGCAAATGACTTCTTGTCGAGTAGTCTAAATCTCTCGTAGGAAGTAAAAAAATCACAAGCCTCGGTTGTTTTATAACAGCCGAGGCTTTTTTGATTTGTAAAAAATCTAGATTATTATTGAAAGTGAGTCTCAATAACGTTATTGGGTTGCTTGGAGAGATGATGTCTCTCTTTTTTAATTCAAAGAACACGTAAAAAAGAGATGGAGCTTAAGAAAGTAGGGGTTTTAGGTGGATTTATATTGGGAGGTCTTTTGCCTATGAGTGGAAAGGCTGAATTATCAAAAGTTTTTTTAGACGGTGTTCAGGATGTGAGATCTCGGATGGAAGCTCGCGGTGTCTCCGTTTCTGGTTATTTTGTGGAAGAGTATAATAGGGTGTTAGATGGCGGAATACGTCAAAGAGGGGGAGATCGACGTTTGTTTACTATGGATGTAGAATTGGATCTCGAAAAATTAGCAGGGGTTCAAGGAGGCACATTTTTTGCGCAATACCTTCATGCAACGCGAAATAGTTCTGGTTCTCATGACGCTGGAGATATTCAAGTTTATTCAAATATCGAAACGGATGAGTCTTTGGATTTACTTTATGAAATTTGGTATCAGCAAGAATTGTTTGATGGGAAACTTCGGGTGAAGTTTGGGAAGGTGGACGCTAATTCAGAATTTGCGTATGTTGATGTGGCGGGTGATTTTTCACATTCTTCGGGTGGTTTTTCTCCTTCGATTTTTACATTTCCGACGTATCCAGATCCCAGTTTTAGCGTGAATGTTTTTGGTGAAGTTTACGCATCCGATGGCAATTCTCTGACCTTAGGTTATGGATACTATGATGGAGCAGCAACGGTGCACGGGATTCGGACAGGGCATAGAGGGCCCAGCACTTTTTTTAGTAATGATGAATCCGCAGACTATTTCCAAATCTTGCAGGCTGAATGGAAATGGGAAAGCTGGGATGTTGGTGGGTTGTTAGATGGTGCTTATCCTGGGCGTTTATCGATAGGAGGTTGGTTTCACGATGGGGATTTTACTACATTTTCAGGAAACGATAAGCACGGGACGGGCGGTTATTATTTCACGATAGAACAACAAGTTTGCCAAGGAGTGACTCATGATGATCAAAGCGGAGTTTTTGCCTTTGCTCAATATGGTTGGTCTGACGAAGATGTGAGCGAAATAGCGCAGCATATAGGCTGTGGTATTGTAGCTAAAAAAATATGGTTGGCTCGGCCTGAGGATTCTTTTGGGGTTTATGTTTCGTTTGCTGATCTTTCGGATGATCCTGATTCTGGATATACTAAAAATGAAACAGCTATTGATGTGTTTTATCAATTTTATGTGAATGAAACATTTTCGCTGCAACCCGAATTGCAATACATCGTGAATCCTTCAGGATCAAAAGATGTGGATGATGCCTTCGTTGTTGGTATGAGGTTGATTGCTTCTTTTTGAGGTGAAGGGTGAGGTGTGCGGTTGCTTGATTTGAAATATCGAGCGGAATCCTTTAAAAATCTCGCATTCTACTTGCCAAGTAGCTTTTTTCTTG
>CAZOWD010000134.1:0-5827 GCA_964583225.1 uncultured Verrucomicrobiales bacterium
GGGCGACTGAGCCTGCACGAGCCCACTAGTTGACAGCAAGACAAAGGACGATGCTAGAGTGAGAGGTTTCATGATAATACGTGATTTATTCATCGGTTTATGGAAGATTGATTGAGAAATGGTGTGTTTTTAAATGAGTGACTAATTGAAATAATCAAATAGGTGAAAAGTTGATTGTTGGATTACGATCCTGGAGGAAGTTTATATTCTTGGAACCCACCTTTACGTGAGTCTTTAGGTTTTCCTTTTCCTTGAGATTTAGATTTTCCTTTTTGCTTACCCTTGCTTTTGGCTTCGCCCTGGGATTTTCCTTTTTGTTTATTAAACTTTTTACCTGCCTGAGCCTCACCTTTGCCCGCGCCTTCTTTAGGCAATTCCATCGCCTGAAGCGTTGGGAGGTCCATGCGTTCAAGCCGAATGACGGCTTCCAAGTTTTTTTGCATCGCCAATGAAGTTTCTTCGTGATTGGCGAGTTGGTTTTTACGAGCTAGGTATTTGAAAATTTGACGTGCCGATTCGAGCTCAGGCAACCAATCCGAGCGAAGCATCCCTTCGATTCTCATGTGCCAGGCAACGTAATACTGGCAAATTGCGAGGTTACACCGCGCTTCATCAGCAAGTTCCCCATGGTAATCAAGTCCATCCATTTGTTGGACGAGCTGTCCGAGTATAACCGTGGCATTGGAAATCCGCTTTGTATTGGTTAATGCTTTTGCTCGATCAATCTTCGCGCGAATTTCTAAAATTTCTTTGGACGTAAATGCAGGCTCGTCAGACGAGTCGTCCTCCGTCTTCTTTCCTCCGATCTCCTCTGCTTTTTTTTCATCATCCGCTATACTCGCTTGGATAAACGAGATTGTTTTATCGTATTGAGACACGGCCTGTTGCCAATCTTTCTTGGTTTCAAACGATTCGGCTTTTTTCAATTGTTGCGCTACCGCCTGTTCAAATTGAAAACGAGGGCCCCATTGAAAATGCAGATAGATAAACACAACAGGGCATATCAACCAGATGAGAATCAGCTTTTTTTTCATGGTTGGAGCGAGCGACTTTGAGATTTATTATTTTTCCATGAACACCCGAATTTTTCGAGCATTATGGGAAGGATGAGGAGAATGAGTCCTCCAACGAGAATGGCGACACGAGCAAACTCTCGTAACCCTCTTAGGTTATTGTTTTTTGCTCGGTTTGATTGAGTGAGGTCATCGATGAGAGAGGTCGCTAACTGGTGGGTATTTGCATCTTGATAATCCCCTCCGAGACGCGCTGCCAACTCCCTGAGAGCAGCAGTGTTTTGTCGAGAGACGTGATCATATACAGCGGACCCCTGTGTGGAACTCCCGACCCCTACAACGAGAAATCGGTTGATAGCAGGTGGCATTTTAGGCATCCCCGTGGATGGAATCGTATCGCCATCTGTGATCATGATAACCGTCGTGCTTTTCGGTGGCCATTCCTTCGCCAATTCAAAGGTATGTGTAAGCCCGGCAAACAAATCGGTTTTCCCTCCTTTAAACGCATAAACAATCGGAAGATCGTCCATGATGTTTGTAACGATGGTGGGGTCTTTCGTATCTTTTACCACCGTTTTTGCTCCGGTATAAAACGCGACAACGGTAAAACGGATTTCATCTTGATAAAGGCGTTTGAGCAGGGAGTCGACAATTTCCGCCCCTCGTTGGGCGCGCGTTTGTTGTTTATTATCTTCCGAGCCAATTGGAATTCCCCCGTCGCGGATTTTCATACTGGGAGAAACATCGAGTAATATCACGACGTGTCGGAAATCGCTTTCGTTAAGTTTAACTTCTTTTTTCGCCTTGGGAGTTAACAACAACAACACGGTAAATCCCCAGACCAACAAGGTGAGTGACAGAACACGTAAAACAGGGGCTACTTTTGTCCACGCGCGCGGTGTTGCACCGGGACCAAAGGCAAGAAACGATAGCCTTTTTGTTCTCCGAACGTGAAGAACTTCTGCAATGACAGATAGGATAAAGGCTGCCGATGCCGCAAGAATGGCGATATGACTTATTACCATGGTGTGTATCTCAGTTTAAAGGATGCGAGGATGCGGAGGGAGGTGGCGATAAGCCCAACAAGAGCAAAGATATAAAAATCATCGCGCGGAAGCGGGCGATTTTCCTTCATTTTCACTTTTTTCAAAGCATCAATTTTTTTGAAAACTTTTTTAAGGGTCGATGGGTCTTTTGCGGGAAACACCTGCCCACCCGTCCCTTGAACAACGTCATAAAACGAGGCGGTAGGAAGGTATTTATTAATATACACGGCGTAAACAACGATGCCTGCATTGCGCAACTTTTCCGCAACTTCAAGTGGTCGCGTCCCTCCAAGGTCACCTGGAGCACCATCGGAAATGAGCAGAATCATACGATCGCCCTCTGGACGTTTTTCAAGTTCAGAAATACAAGCCAATAACCCTTTTCCCGTTTGGGTTCCCCCGCCAATTCCCGGAATCGAAGAATCTTTTCCTCGTCCGTAATTGCGTGGGCGAACATAATCGATGGAATCGATAATGGTTTTGGTGTCCGTCGTTAAAGGCACCCAGTGAATCACCGTGTCAGAATAAGCCGTAAATCCAAATGCGTCTCCTTTGCGGTATTGTAAAAATTGTTTAATAGCGTCCTTCGATGCGTCAAAGCGATTGTAATACCGTCCTTCTGCTGTGAGTTTTCCACCAAAAGCACTATTCATACTCCCCGAGCAATCCAGCAAAATCTGGATATTGGTCATTTCTCGTTTTTTCTGTGGAATATCATTTTTTTTAGGGTTTGCCCAAATACAGATAACCGATGCGATAATGATGGGAGAAAGAAGTTCAATCACATTAATTAAAAATGCCCACAGACGACCTGATGATTGATTCCCGTGGTCAAATGGCATAACCACAGGGTGCCCTTTTCTCGTCCAAATCCAGTATCCCATCCAAATGGGAATGACGAGTAAAAGTAATACTTCAGGTTGTTCAAAGCCAAACATGTGCGCTATTTTGTATGAGGTTGATCCGTTGTGGCTGATGAGACAGAGGCGGAAGAAGAGGCAGATATAGACTCAGCGAGCTTTTTATGATCTGTTGGCGAAAGTTTATTGGGTTGATTTTTCGAGATGGGCCGATGGAGCCAATCTTCGAGAATGGTTATCGCCTCAGACGTCAGAGCGTCTTTATGCAGTGCCTGAATGACTTCGTAAGGCGTGCGTATCGATGGAGATTCGCCATCCTCTGAAACCTCGCTCGTTTTTTCAAGTAATCGCTGAAGTTGAAGGATCGTTGCTTTTTCGAGACGCGCTTTCCCTGATGCATCCAGTTTATTATTAGCCGCTTCCTCCATAAGTGGTTGGAGGATTTCTTCGATTGTAGGTGCTGGTGGTTCTTCCACTTCAACCGATTTTTTCTTTGTTTTACGTCCCCACAAAATGAGAGGAATGAGACAGAGAAGCCAGAGGACAACCACCGATATCATGATCGGGCGGTATGCCGTAAAAAATGGGTAGGGTGATTTTTTGGCTGGAATAAGTTCGCCGTTATAATGAGAGGGAAGAAGGGAAACCACACGAACGGGGATGGCTGGAATAGAGAATGTAGAATCTCCCTGCCCCTCTCCGTTCACATCGGTCACCCGAACCAAATAATCCGCCAAGTTATAATCTCCAGGAAGCTCGGCAGAAAAATGAATCTGATATTTACCAGGCTGTTCCGTGTTTTTCTCATTGGCCGGTGTGAGATATACGCGGAGATTACTATGAGGTTCTTGACGTTTTGCGACAACGGGAGCTCCAGGGATTTCGACAACAACCGTTCCCTCCATACCGACACTGACGCTCGTTTCAGCCCTAACCAAACTCGATAGAATGGTAAGACTAAAAATTAAAAGAAAGAGAGGATAAATGAGCTTCATGCCTTATTGATTCGTATGTCGTTCGAACTACAGCCCGCTTCTGCTTACCGTTGCTCGATGTTTTAGAAAATTGCGAAGTTTACCCATAAACGGCTGATCGGTTTCTAGAAGAAGCGTATCAACCGCTGACAGCTTGAGATCGGAGAGCAATTGATCCGTATCTAACCATGAGCTTTTACCATGTGTGACAAAATCACTTTGCGTTTCCGCCTCTTGCCCCCTAAAGAAACCACCGCCAACCGCACCTTTTTCCGCAGGGTCCCGCATCAACAACACCATGAGGTCGTGTTGTTGCCCCATGAGCTTCAAAGCACTCACGGAATCTGGATCGTGCATATCACTAATGACAATCACCATCGAGTTGTTTTCAAGTGATGGCGCCAACTCACGCAACGATTCTGCCAAATTGGTTTTTTCCGTCATTTGATAATGGCGAAGTTCGTGCGCCCATTGCAAAATAGTATTCCGAGAAAGGGTGGGGCGAATGTGTAAATCGCGGTCACCACAAGTCATCATGCCCACCGGACTCATGCGATCGAGTCCAACAAGCGCTAGCCCTGTCGCCAACTGCACCGCCCAAGCGTATTTACTCATCGGTGTAGAACTCACACACATCGACGCCGAAGTATCTAAAATGATGTAGATCGGTAGCTGTTTGGTGGCTTCAAATTCTTTAACGTGAACCTTTCCCGTGCGAGCTGTAACGCGCCAGTCAATTAATTTAATAGGATCTCCTGGTTGATACCCTCGCGATTGAACGTAATCGAGTCCTGAACCTAAAAAAGGCGAGCTATCACCACCAAACGTCAAGGTGTCGGCCAATCGTTTTACAGCAATGAGAAATTGTTTCTCATCGAGCCGATCGTGACTCTGTGATGATTTATGACTCATGCGTTTAAGGTTAAGTGGAGAACAACGATTAAATAATTACCCGAGGTCTGTGAGAATTTCGTGAAGAACCTCTTTGCCATTTCGCCCTTCAGCAAGCGCTTCGTAGGTGAGGCGTGTCCGGTGAAGAAGCACGTCTTCACAAAGCGCAAAAAGATCTTCTGGTGTCACGTAATCGCGGTCGAAAATAAGTGCGCGCGCACGAGCAGCTTGCACGAGGGCTAATCCCGCCCGAGGACTACCTCCTAACTCGAGAGCTTCGTGTTCCCGGGTCCGACGCACTAATTCGACGCAGTGTTTGGTAAACACGTCACTGACATGCACGGATTGAACGGCCTCCATGGCGGCGATAAGCTCCGTCATACCACCGGCAGATCCTTCTTTTCCAATCAAATCGTAAGCGGATTGAGGAACCGCCCCCCCGTCTTTTTCTTTTTTAAGTTTGAGGGCTAACTGTTGTTTAAGGATGATTTCTTCGTTTTCAAAACTTGGATAATCAAGTCGGTGACACATCATAAACCGGTCGAGTTGAGCTTCGGGAAGCTCAAAGGTTCCACTTTGCTCGACGGGGTTTTGGGTCGCGATAACGAGAAATGGTGAGGGTAATTTGTAGGTTGTTTTACCAATAGTCACTTTACGCTCCTGCATCGCTTCCAAAAGCGCCCCCTGCACTTTTGGTGCAGCACGGTTAATTTCGTCAGCTAAAAGCAAGTTGGTGAAAATAGGCCCTTTAAGGGTAGAAAACGTCCCCGATGTTTGATCGAGAATTTCCGAACCCAAAATATCGGACGGAAGCATATCGATCGTAAACTGAACGCGACTAAACTGAAGGTTAATCGCCTTGGAAATCGTGTTAACAAGCAATGTTTTTGCCAATCCTGGCATCCCCTCAAGGAGAAGGTGACCACCAGTAAAAAGTGCTATCATCGTTCGCTCGACCACGACGTCTTGCCCGATAACGACTTTTCCGACATTTTCACGGACTGATTGGATAAATTGATGGGTGTTGCTCATGATGGGAAATG
>CAZOWD010000135.1:0-5802 GCA_964583225.1 uncultured Verrucomicrobiales bacterium
TGAATCCAAGTTGACGTCCTCATTTTTAGGGGATAGCTTTGGATATTATGACAAAAACTGGATTCTGTGACCTCGATTGTTTTATGGCTGGGCTCAAGCGGAGAAACCCTGCTGAACCCAATTTTCATCAGGCTGTCAACGAGGTAGTTGAAAGTGTGATGCCCATCATCCTCGATACCCAAGCCTACCGCGATGCCGGTATTCTCGAGCGTATGACCGAGCCCGATCGCATTATTATCTTTCGAGTCACTTGGGTGGACGATTACGGAAACGTCCGAGCCAACCGCGCATGGAGGGTTCAGTTTAACAACAGCATCGGCCCCTACAAAGGAGGACTTCGTTTTCACAAAAACGTCACTCAGGACGTTCTGAAATTTTTGGGATTTGAGCAGACATTCAAAAACTCCCTCACGGGCCTGCCCATGGGAGGCGCCAAAGGAGGCTCCAATTTCAACCCCAAGGGGAAAAGCGATGCAGAGGTCATGCGCTTCTGCCAAGCTCTCATGACAGAACTCCAGCGCCACATTGGAGAACACACTGATGTTCCTGCTGGCGACATCGGGGTTGGAGCCCGCGAACTGGGCTTCCTCTTTGGTCAATACAAACGCCTCAACAACCGCTTTGCTGGAGTTCTCACTGGCAAGGGGCTCTCATTTGGAGGTAGCGCAGGACGCAAAGAAGCCACCGGCTACGGTGCCGTCTATTTCCTCCAAGAAATGCTCCAACACCAAGGTGATGCCATCAAAGGCAAATCAGCCATAGTCTCAGGTTCGGGAAATGTTGCGCTCTACGCCATTGAAAAATTGATCGAGCTAGATGCCAAACCGCTCACGGCATCCGACTCCTCAGGGTTCATCTATGACCCCGATGGCATAAACTCAGAAAAACTCGAATGGCTCAAACACCTCAAAGAGGTGAAGCGCGGTCGGATTCACGAGTATGCCGACCATTTCGGCTGCGAATACTTCCCAGGAAAACGCCCTTGGAACGTGCCCGCCGATATCGCGATCCCCTGCGCTACCCAAAATGAAATCGATGAGCAGGATGCAAAAAACCTTGTTGCGAACAAATGCCAGGCCGTCGTTGAAGGCGCCAACATGCCAACAACCTCCGAAGGCGTCGCCATTCTTCATCAAGGAAAAGTTCTCTTTGGTCCCGCAAAAGCCGCCAACGCTGGAGGCGTTGCGGTTTCAGGCCTAGAACAAAGTCAAAACGCTCTCCGCATTGCATGGTCGCGCGAAGAAGTGGACAACCGCCTCCACACCATCATGCGAGACATTCACAAAAAATGTCTCAACCACAGCACGGACATCAACGGCAATCCCAACTACCTCAAAGGAGCCAACATTGCAGGATTCATTAAAATCGCAGATGCTATGCTCGCCCACGGAGCCATTTGATAACATCAACTTCACGCTTTCTCATGTATCACATCGCAGAAACCAACAAAACCTTCGAACAAGCCGCCGAAGACCTCGCCACCCAAGTCACTGAACTCGGATTTGGCGTGTTGCACATCCACAACTTAGGAGAAACGCTCCGCAGCAAAGGAATCGATTTCAAAGAAAACTGCAAAGTTTTTGAAATTTGTCACCCAAAACACGCTGCCAAAGTCCTCTCCGTGGACATGAACCTCAACATGGCATTGCCCTGCCGAATCTCCGTTTACACAGAAAACGGAACCACCAAGTTAGGGCTCATCAAACCCGAAAAAATGTTAGCAGCACTTTCCGACAACCCCGAGCTTCAGACCGTGGCTCGAGAAGTCGAATCAGCCACTATCCAGATGATTGAAAATGCAAAGTAAGCCACTACGCTAATCCCCCACGGGCAACTTCCAGCTAATCAGCGAGGAAATCAACAAAAACGCAGCAGAGCCAACCAAGCAAACGCCAACGCCCCCCGCTTGATACAGGAGCCCTGAAAGAAGGGTTCCCAGTAGGCGACCGCCAGCGTTTGCCATATAATAAAACCCAACATTCACAGCGGCCTTATCTTCATCGGCGTAATCGAGCACCAAAAACGAATGCACTGAGGAATTCAGCGCAAACAAAGCGCCAAATAAATACAATCCGACAACGACCACCCACTCAAGCGCAACGCCAATATAAAACAGCCCTGAAACCACAGCCATGCAAACGAAGAGGGAAAGTGTAAGCTCTCGCGCCATTTTTCCTCCAGGCGCTTTGCCCCGATTACGCTTTTTCAACAACGCCGGCGCCAGCGATTGCACACCTCCGTAAAGCATCACCCATACCGCCATAAATCCACCAACTTCAGAAAAATTCCAATCGAATGCAGTGGTGAGAAAAATAGGAATGGCGACCACAAACCAAATGTCCCGAGCTCCAAAGAGAAACACGCGTGCAGCCGATAAAGTTTTAATTTCTCGACTCTGATCAAAGAGCCCCGAAAGCTTGTTTTTCTGTTTCGCTTTTCCAATTTCTTGGGGCAGAAAAAAATAAGCGCTCAAAAACGCCAGCGTCACAAACCCAGCCAAAATCCGCAGCGATGACGCAAATCCAAACATCTGCAACAGCCATCCACCCACAAAAAAACCGCCTCCTTTAATCGCATTTTTGGAGCCTGTGAGAATAGAAACCCACTTAAAAAGTGAAGCGCTTTTCTCCTTGGGAACGAGGTATTTCACCGCCGTTTTTGAACTCATCTTTGTGAGGTCTTTGGCGATTCCAGACAAAGCTTGAACTCCCATCACAAACGGAACCGCCACCCAAACACGCCAGTCCGATGACAACGTGGAGAGCGTGAGCAAGGCCAACACCTGAAGCGCCAACCCATACACCAACGTGCTTTTTAACCCATTGCGTTGCGCCAACCAACCTCCAAACAAGTTTGTTACTATTCCAAAAAACTCGTAAAAGAGAAATAGGAACGCCAACAATACTGGAGAATATCCAAGCTCATGAAAATAGAGCAAAGTCAACATCCGCAACGCGCCATCTGTGAGCATAAAACTCCAGTAAGCCCCCGTAACGATCGCGTAATTGCGTAATGGGTTCATTGGCTCCTCTTTTTTACAAAAGCTTTCCAACTTTCTCGGCCAGATCAATCATCCGGTTCACGTAGCCAATTTCGTTATCATACCACGCTAACACTTTCAGGCTGGTGCCATCCACAACCATCGTGGAAAGCGCATCAATAATGCCGGAGCGCGTATCATCTTTGTAATCAACAGAAACCAAGGGACGCTCTTCGTAACCCAAAATCCCTTTGAGATAAGTTTCTGAAGCTTCCTTAAAACATGCATTCACTTCCTCCACCGTCACTTCTTGATTTAACTCAAACACGCAATCCGTAAGCGAGGCGTTTAATAAAGGCACTCGAACCGCCAACCCGTTGAGCTTTCCTTTTAATTCTGGATAAATCATAGTAATCGCCGTAGCAGACCCCGTAGAAGTTGGGATGAGCGATTGGCTATTGGCTCTAGCGCGACGTAAATCTTTGTGAGGTGCATCCACGATGGTTTGCGTATTGGTAATATCGTGAATTGTCGTGATCACTCCGTGTTTAATCCCCCATTTTTCCTGCACAACCTTTACCACAGGAGCCAAACAGTTTGTCGTGCAAGACGCTGCCGTCAGAAGATGATGTTCTTCGGGGATGTATTCGTTATCATTCACCCCATACACCACATTGAGCGCTCCTTTTTTGACAGGACAAGCCACAATCACTTTTTTGACACCTCGATCAAAATACGCCTGCAACAACTCGGGCGTCCGATAAGCGCCAGTGCATTCTAACACGATATCACAATCTTGATCCAACCAAGATAAATCGTTCAGAGTATCGCTCTGTGAAAAAGGAACCGCTACGCCATCGATTACAATGTGCTCGCCTTCGCTCTTCACCTCGTGATCCCAAATACCGTGCACAGAATCAAACTGAAGAAGGTGAGCCGAACACTCTGCCGTTCCAGCGCACTCGTTGATCGCCTTAATCTCCAAATCGTTTTGAGAATCGACTAATACACGCAAGGCCAAACGCCCCATGCGACCGAATCCGTTAATTGCTACTTTAACACTCATCTCTTTTATTTTCTACTGTCCACTTCTGCAACGGAGTCTTCGTTTTCTGAAAACTTCACGCTTACTCAGCCCGATCTGTAATTTGAGCCAGCGCACTTAAGCGACGGCAATCCACTTGAAGGTTTGCAGGCATATCCTCCAATTTCCAAGGCAAACGATAACGCCAGTTTTCTCCACCCACGGTTCCTGGAATGTTAATACGTTTTTTGCTATCGATAATATCCGTGATCATCACCGCTGCATAATCTGCGTTGGACTTGAGCAATGCTCCAAACAACGCCCATTTCACCACAGGACCATACCATGAATACGTATTGATTGTGTTTCCTTTCGGAAGACCCGCAAAATCACTAATCAGCTTCAATCCGCGAACCGCACCCTCGTGATCCAAGCCACCTAACATAGCGACCAAGCCATCCCAAAGCGCGGGAATCGAATCGTGATCATGCGTGGCATAAGTTGCAAAAGCACACTTTGGATATTCATTTCCCTTCACCGCCACACCGTCGCCTTTAGCTTCCCAGTGCGGGATTTTAAACCCAGCAATTTTGAGTTTTTCAAGGTTAGGACGCACATAATCGGGCACGCAGCCTAAATCTTCACCGACAACCTCGCCGTCCCCAGCCGCTTCAAGCACCATTCTGAGATAGCGTTCGCCATCCGCACAGTTGGCGTCTCGGTTCTCTTGAGTATCATCGGGTCTCGGATGAAATCCTGGAAGTTTTCCTCCTGTTAATTTCTTCGCTTCTTCCTCGGTTAATCCGAGAAACTCGCTATTGCGCTCGGGGCGCCACGGAAAACTAAAAATCCGGTAAAAACCGAGAATGTGGTCGATTCGGAAAATGTGAAACACATCCGTCAACTTTTCAATCCGACGGCGCCACCACCCGTAATCATCTTCCCCCAATTTTTTCCAATTATAAATCGGAACACCCCAGTTTTGCCCCCACTGACAAGCAAAGGCATCGTCTTTAAAGACAGTTTCAGGAGGTGATCCTCCCGACAAACTTAAATCAAACCATTGAGGTTCAAAAAACACATCCGCGCTGGAATAAGAAACTCCAATCGGAATATCACCCATGAGTTTGACATTTTTTTCACCCGCATACGTACGCAAGTTTCGCCACTGCGTAAAAGCATGCCACTGCACCCACGCGTAAAATTGCAGATGGTAATCCACTTCATCGGAATCCAAACGGGCTAAATATTTTTCAGCCTTAGGCGCTGAATTATATTCCTTTGGCCAGTGTTGCCACTCTTCCGTTCCCGCCAACTCCGTAAGCCAACGGTATTTACAATAAGAAACCAGCCAACCCGCCTCTGCTTTCTGAAATGCCTCAAACTCTGAATCTTGTTTTCCTGATGAAACATATTTTTTGTAACCTTGAGCTAAAAGCTCCCACTTCGCAGCATTCACACTAGGATAATCCACCAAATCCTCACGAATCGCATCCGTTCCGTGTTTTTTGGCAGCTTTGCGAACATCCTCATTCGAAATTTCAGGGATTGCCTCCAGATCCAACAACATAGGATCTAAGGCCACCGAGCTAATAGCATTATAGGGGCTGTTATCCGATCCCGTTTCATTAATCGGCAATAACTGTAAAAATCCTACTCGATGATCTGCAGCCCAATCCACCGCATCTTTTAAAGCGCGCGTATCTCCAATCCCCAAATCATCCTCTCGGCGAAGAGAAAACACTGGAATTAATACGCCCAAGCGACGTAACCGAGTCATTGCTGTGTTAGCCATGCG
>CAZOWD010000136.1:0-5789 GCA_964583225.1 uncultured Verrucomicrobiales bacterium
CCTACTCCTCCCCCAATCTACGGCCTCAAGCCCATCACATTTTTCAAATCTTGGCTCCGAAAATCTTTTACAACCTTCTCGGCTGTATTTTTTTGACACACCACCCGCTTGCACCTCCTCCAAAGTGACTCCATAGTCTCGCTGTGCCCGAGAAAACAAATAAAGCTCAAAAAAAGCAGCCATCCTTGAATCAACCAGAAACCATCCGCATTCAAGGTGCCCGACAGCACAACCTCAAAAAACTCGATCTCGAGATCCCGCTCGGCAAACTCACCGTTATCACAGGCCCCTCAGGATCTGGAAAATCTTCTCTCGCCTTTCATACGCTTTATGCCGAGGGGCAACGCCGTTACGTCGAAACATTTTCTCCCTACGTGCGCCAGTTTCTCGACCGCATGGATAAACCCGCTGTGGATAAAATCGACGGCATTCCTCCAGCAATCGCCGTCGAACAAAAAAACACCATCCGTTCCACGCGCTCCACCGTTGGCACGCTCACCGAGCTTAACGATTATCTCAAACTCCTTTTCCCCCACCTCGCTTCGGCATTTGATCCGCAAACGGGCGAAGAAATCAAACCCGACACCACCGATAGCATCGCCGCGTGGTGTTATGAGCATTTTGAAAAAAGCGAAAATCAAACGGCTCTCGTCTTATTTCCTATAGAAATCCCCTCATCAGCAACGGCCGATGACATTTTCCCTCTTCTTTCTCAACAAGGATTTCTGCGTATTTTGCATCAAGGCAAAATCATCCGCACTGATGACCCAGATGCGTTTCAAAGTTTTGGAAAACAGCTTCCCGAACAACTACTCGTCGTCCAAGACCGCATTAAAATCACCCCACGCAACCGAGCACGACTCCGTGAAGCGATCGATTCAGCTCTTGCGCTAGGTAAAGGAAAAATCGAAATACAATCGGCATCTGAAACATCGTCCCACAATCAA
Source organism: uncultured Verrucomicrobiales bacterium (assembly GCA_964583225.1). GTDB lineage: Bacteria > Verrucomicrobiota > Verrucomicrobiia > Verrucomicrobiales > Akkermansiaceae > Oceaniferula. Next base: position 948 of record CAZOWD010000136.1, read on the forward strand.
ATTCACCGTGCATTTACCACTTCGTGGACCAATCCCTCCACTGGGTTCACGCTCCGCCCCCCAACAGCTTCCCTCTTTTCGTTTAATTCCCCGCTCGGAGCCTGCCCAAAATGCCGGGGATTTGGTCGAACCATCGGCATTTCCCTCAGCAAGGCAATCCCCGACCCCTCGCTCAGTATCGCGCAGGGATGCGTTGCGCCTTTCACAACTCCCAAGGGGCTTGAATGTCAACGCGATCTCATCCGCGCAGCCAAACGCCACGGCATTGATATCCACACACCTTACTTAGAACTCAGCGATTCCGATCGTCTATGGCTTCTTTACGGAGAAAATGGACATCAAACAGACCACCTCGACGCTTGGGACAATGGTTACTGGTATGGTGTGAAAGGATTTTTTGACTGGCTTGAAACCAAGGCCTACAAAATGCACGTCCGCGTGTTTCTCTCGCGCTTCCGCGATTACACCGAGTGCCCAGACTGCCACGGAACCCGACTCCAGCCCGAAGCTCTTTGTTTCAAAATCAACGGAAAAACACTCCCCGACCTCTGGAAAATGCCCATCAACGAGCTTTCCGATTGGTTTCACCAGCTCCCCCCCACGCCGCAAAAAAAAGAATCCTCAAACTCACTCAAACTCGCACTTTCAGAAGTTACTTCCCGACTCCAATACCTCTGCGATGTTGGGTTGACTTATCTCACGCTCGACCGCCCAGCCAACACGCTTTCGGGAGGAGAAATAGAACGCGTCAACCTCACTACTTGTCTCGGAGCGGCACTCACCAACACGCTCTTTGTGCTGGATGAACCAACCGTCGGCTTGCACCAGCGCGACGTAAACCAACTCATCAAGGTCATGCACGACCTCCGCGATAAAGGGAACACCGTGATTGTTGTTGAGCATGAAGAATCCGTGATTCGAGCCTGTGACCATCTCATCGATCTAGGCCCAGCAGCGGGCGAACACGGCGGGGAAATTACATTCCAAGGCGCACTCAAAAAACGCCCGTCAAAACGTGATATTCAAAACTCCCCCACGCTACCTTATCTCACGGGAACCAAACAAATCTCTATTCCCAAAAAACGACGAAAAAGCAAGCGGCAGCTAAAAATCACAGGCGCTACCCGACACAACATTCACAACCTTACATTCACACTTCCGCTCGGTATTTTCACTTGCCTCACTGGCGTTTCAGGTTCGGGAAAATCCACGCTCGCTCACGATATCCTTTTTGCAAACCTCAGCAAGGAACTAGGAACTCCAACTCAGCGCGACGCAGCTCCCATCAAAAAGCTAACAGGCGCTAAATACCTCGGCGGTGTCGAAATGGTTGATCAATCTCCACTCACCCGCACGCCTCGCTCAACCCCTGCCGTGCATTCCGGAGCATTCGATGCAATCCGCCAGCTTTACACATCCACGCCCGAAGGCATTGCCGATGCCTTAACTCCAGGGTATTTCTCCTTCAACTCAGGCAAAGGGCGTTGCCAGCGGTGTATGGGAAACGGGTTTGAAAAAGTAGAAATGCAGTTTCTTTCCGACCTCTACATCACCTGCCCCGAATGCGATGGAAAACGCTACACGCAAAAGGCGCTCACTTACACTTACTTAGGCAGAAACATTGCCGAAACCCTCAATCTAACCATCACCGAAGCCGTTAGCTTATTTTCTGACAAAACATCTGATATTTCTCAAAAAAAACAACGGCTTCACAAAAAAATAACCGCCGCGCTTCAACCATTAATCGATGTCGGACTAGGCTATCTACGGCTCGGGCAACCGCTCAACACCCTATCGGGCGGAGAATCCCAACGGCTAAAACTTTGTAAATTGCTCGCCGATAGCACAGCTAGCAAACAAGCATCTTCCCTGCCCAAGCTCCTTATCCTCGATGAACCTACCACAGGGCTTCATTTCAGCGACATCGAAAACCTACTCACAGTCTTCCACCGACTCTGCAATGCTGGGCACTCACTCCTCATCATCGAGCACAACCTCGATGTCATCCGATCCGCAGACCACCTCATTGATCTCGGGCCCGGACCAGGTAAAGAAGGAGGAAACATCATCTTCACGGGCACGCCCGAGGAAATCCTCAACGAATCAACACCTACAGCGCTCGCCCTCAAAAACACAAATCAATCTTCAACAAACCAAACTAAACAGCCAACTCTTCGCTCCACCAAAAACACTAACGCGATTTCCATCCAAGGTGCGCGCGAACACAATCTGAAAAATATCAGTCTCGACATTCCGCGCGACGAACTTGTTGTCGTCACTGGGCTTTCTGGATCAGGAAAATCAACCCTCGCGTTCGATCTCATTTTTGCCGAAGGACAACGGCGATTTCTCGACTCCATGTCCCCCTACGCCCGCCAATTCGCGGGACAGCTAGAAAAACCAGACGTCGATCGCATAACTGGTCTTCCCCCCACGGTTGCCATTGAACAGCGAGTTTCCCGAGGCAGTGGAAAATCAACCACAGGAACCGTCACAGAAATCTACCATTTCCTCCGACTTCTCTACGCAAAACTCGGCACCCAACACTGCCCAGAATCAGGCGAACCCGTTGTTTCACAAACTGCCGAAGCCATAGAAAAACAACTAGAAACCCTCCGAAAAAAACACCCCAAACTTCTCATTTTAGCTCCGCTAATCCGAGCTAAAAAAGGCTACCACACTGAAGTTGCAAAAGCTGCCGAGCGAAAAGGAATCAGCCAATTACTCGTCGATGGCAAACTCACATTAACTCAGGAATTTAAACCCCTGGCTCGATTCCAGATTCACGATATTTTCGCAGTTTGTAACTCACTCGATCAAGCTCTCGCGCTCGGGAACGGAACCTGCGCAGCGTTACTCGATTCAAAAAAGAATCATATCATCTCATTCTCAACCGAGAGAGTCTCCCCAGTAACGGGGCGTTCATTTGAAGAGCTCGACCCACACCATTTTTCCTTCAACTCCCACCGCGGTTGGTGCCCGACTTGCCGAGGATACGGAGTCATCGCATCATCCTCATCCCGCACCCGACCCCGAAAAAACAAAAACGACAACCAACACAATTCCGCGCTTGAAGCCGAAATCCACGAGGAACTTTCTCATTCAAAAATCAAAACAGAGAATCCCTCGCAAATTTGCCCCGAGTGCCACGGAGCTCGATTGCGCCAAGAATCCCTACACGTTTTCATCAAAAACACCCCAATCCAAGACATCAACCGCCTTTCCATCAGCGATGCCATAGCATTGCTCAGCACTTGGAAATTTACTAGTCGAGAAAAGCTTATCGCTCGCGACATTTTACCAGAAATCATCCAAAGGCTCGAATTTCTCGAACGAGTTGGACTCAGCTACCTTCAACTCGACCGATCCGCCGATACGCTTTCTGGAGGAGAGTCTCAGAGAATCAGACTCGCGGCTCAGCTAGGATCTAACCTTCGTGGCGTGCTTTATGTGCTCGATGAACCCACTATTGGACTGCATCCGCGCGATAACGTAAAGCTCCTCAACACCCTTGAATCGCTTCGCGACCGAGGCAACTCACTCCTCGTTGTAGAACACGATGACGAAACTATCAATCGAGCTTCAACGGTCATCACTCTAGGTCCCGGCGCGGGCGCGCTTGGAGGAGAACTGGTCCCCCAAGACACATTAAATCCATCCGCCGAAAAAACGGTCCGTTCAAAATACAAACGACGTCATATTCCCAAAGTTTCCGAAAAGTCGGCTTGGCTCACACTCAAAGGGTGCCACACCAATAACCTCAAAAACATCAACGCCCGCATCCCAATCGGCCGACTCACCGTGCTCACAGGCGTTTCAGGTTGTGGCAAATCCTCCCTCATGCGTGGGTGTATCGCCATTGCAGCGAAAGGCGATAAAACTAACAAAGACATTTCAAAATCAGACCGCCCCTACCTATCAGCTTCAGGATTTCAGAATATCAAACACTGGTTTGAAGTAGATCAAACACCCATCGGAAAAACTTCCCGCTCCTGCCCAGCCACCTATGTCAAATTGCTCGATACCATTCGACAAACTTTTGCTCAACTACCCGACGCCCGAGCGCGCGGATTTAAGGCATCCCGTTTTTCCTTCAATAACAAAGAAGGCCAATGCCCCGAATGCAAAGGGAACGGACGCATCAAACTCGAAATGGACTTTTTGCCAAGCACCAGCATTCCCTGCGAAACTTGCCAAGAAATGCGTTATAACCCAGCAACCCTCGAAATCCGTTACCAAGGGAAAAACATAGGCGAAGTTCTTCAAATGAACATCCAGCAAGCTGCCGAGTTTTTCTCCAACCATCCCAAGCTCAACCGAACACTCAACCTACTCAACGACACCGGACTCGGCTACCTTCAACTCGGGCAACCTAGCCCGACCCTTTCCGGAGGCGAAGCACAACGCATCAAGCTCGTCAGCGAACTCACCAAAGGCCGAAAATCCATCGCCAAAGGGAACACTCAACATCAGCAAAACAACCTCTACCTCATAGAAGAACCCAGCATCGGACTTCACGCTCAAGATATCCAAAAACTGATAGAAGTCCTCCACAGGCTCGTCGATGAAGGGCACACAGTCATCGTAATCGAACACCACACCGCCATCATGGCCGAAGCAGATTACATCATCGACATAGGTCCAGAAGCAGGCGAACATGGCGGAAAAATCGTCACCCAAGGATCCCCCGAACACATCACAAAATCCAAAACCTCCCAAACCGCCCCATTCCTAAAAGCCGAACTCAACTCCCAAAAAGGCTAAACATCCCCCCGCCTCATCCAGCAACTCAAACAACAAGCGGAGGTAAACTCCCCCAAACTTAATGCCAAAATTTAATGC
>CAZOWD010000137.1:0-5737 GCA_964583225.1 uncultured Verrucomicrobiales bacterium
GCAGTCATTCGCTCATGCTGCACTCCTAGCATTCGGGCGAGTTCTTTTTCAAAATGGTAAAATCCACGTCGATCTCCGCCCTGTTGCCCAACATAATTCAAAGCCCGTTGGAGCAAATCATATAACTCGGGAACTGGATGATCTGACTCTACCACCCGCGCCAACAAATCGACAAAATACGATGCTGTCACGGTATCGACATACCGCTTCCTCAGGTTTTCTCGATAATCAGCCACCACAAATTCTCTCAAAGTATGAAGCTCACTTTTTCGGCTCCGAACCCACATCAAATCTCCCTCAAAAAATAAATCCAACTTACCAGCAAATGGACTTTTGGGGCGGCGAGCACCTTTAGCCACCGTTTTTATAATACCGTCATCCTTCGTGCACCAATGCACAATCAAACTCGTCTCAGTCAAACGAGTTAGTCTGATAATAATCCCTGACGACTTCTCCATCGAAACAAAGACACCCCTAAAGCGCTTCTGGTTTTTGAAGCAGTTCTGAAATGCGATTCAAAAGCATTCCTGCGCCTCCTCCATCGACCACTCGGTGATCAAAGGTAAGATCAATTTCAGCCTCCGTCACAGGCACAAAAGCTTCAGCTTCATCGCTCCAAACCGGCCGTTTCACTCCAGCGCTCAGCCCTAAAATTAAAGTTTCATTCGGCAAAGGAATAGGAGTCCCCCACGTCAGCCCAAAAGAACCAAAGTTCGTCACCGTAGCAATCCCGTGTTTGGTTGCCTCCTCTGGGAGCTGACGAGCACGCGCCAAGCGCACCATTTCATCATATTCCCCCTGAAGCTCACTCAACGTTTTAGTATCTGCATTTCGAATAACGGGAACCAACACACCATCCTCAACCTGAACCGCCACGCCAATATCAAACGAACGTGGATGGACAATACTCTCCCCTATCAAATAACCCACCGATTCGGGATTCTCCGATAACGCAATCGCAAGCGCCCGCAAAATATACAATGTTGGCCCAGGCTTAGGAGAAAGCTCTCGGCGATGTGCTAAAATCCGATCCATCACAAGCGGTCGCCCAACTGAGGCAAGTGGACGTGTCCAACTCCGGCGCATCGCATCAGCCACCGCCAAACGCATCGGCGACGCCTTCGTGTGAGGCCACGCGCTGATGTGTTCTAAAAATTTCTCCAGATCTTCCACCGTCACGCGCCCGCCCCCACCGCTTCCGGAAATAGGAGATATATCCGCAGCACGGAGACCTAACTCCGTCATTCTAGCTCGCATTCGAGGAGAAATGTAATGAGCGCCTTCTTTTCCAGCGGGAACAGGAAGCCCTTTAATGTTAGGCTCCACCGTTTTGGGTTCGTGATACCCCGCCCCTTCAGTTTTAAAATGTAATGTTGAATCGTCAGCATCCCCCTTTTCCTCGGATGGCTGCGGCGTTTTTTCAGCATCCATTGCCTGCTCCCCCGTATGCTCCAACTCCTGCTCGGTCACCTCCAAAACTCCTAACAGAGTCCCAACGGGGTAACTCACCTCCTCCTCAGCCATCAACTCCACCACAGTCCCAGCGCAAAGCGCCGTCACGTCCATCACCGCTTTATTTGTTTCAACTTCAATAATTTCTTGATCCCTATCCACCTTGTCACCCACGGCGACATTAAGCCGAATCACCGTAGCTTCAGCAATAGATTCACCGAGTTGAGGCATGAGAATTGGAACTTTAGGCATAACTCAAAAATTAAAAATAAAAATTACTTAGTAAGCGAGCAGTTTTAACAACTCGTGAACAATGGTTTCAGGCGTTGGCCGGTGCTCCGACCAAAGTTTAGGATGATAAGGGATAGGAGTATCCCGCGAATTTAGCCGCACAGGCGGAGCATCAAGCAAATGAAACGCATCCGCGCACACGCAAGAAACCACCTCTGCGGTAACACCTCCCCACGGAAAAGCTTCCCCTAATACAAGCAAACGCCCCGTGCGAGCTACCGACGCAATCACGGTATCGACATCCAAAGGCTTCACGCTCCGCAAATCGACAACTTCAATTTCCCAACCTCCATCGGCGTGAAGCATCTCAGCGGCACGAACGGCTTCATGAACCATAGCGCTGTAAGCCACCACCGTGGCGTGCTTACCTGGACGAGTAACGCGAGCTTTACCTATGGGCAAGCGATCCCCTAAATAAGTATCAGCCTTCAGCCAGCGATACAAAAATTTATGTTCACAGAAAACCACAGGATCATCCATTTCAATGGATTCCAAAAGCATGGAATAAGCATCTGCCACCGTCGCAGGCGTTACCACAATCAGACCGGGGTAATGCGCATAGATCGACTCCATACTCTGACTGTGAAATGGACCAGACCCTGGCGTGCCCCCCGACGGCAATCGTAAAGTTATAGGAACTGGCACCCCCGTCCGATAATAATGGGTCGCGGCTTGGTTCACGATCTGGTTAAATGCTATCGATGAAAAATCAGCAAACTGCATTTCAAGCACGGGGCGCATCCCTTCGATTGCGGCTCCGATTGCAGCTCCCGCCATGGCGTCTTCGCTAATGGGCGCATCGAGAACCCGACCAGGGTATTTTTCAAACAACCCCTTCGTCGCTTTAAAAGCCCCACCAAAAACACCAATATCCTGCCCGTAAAGAAACACATCAGGATTCACCTCCAACGCTTTATCCAACGCGGCATGAATCGCATCTATATAAGTTACCCCATTCATGATTCTTGAGTATTTGAAGTGAACTGAGGGTTTAACGATTCCACGACTTTTCGCTGATAAGAAAAAGCAGACCAGTCATCTTGATAAGGATCAGGCGCGGATTCTTTTTGAGCTTGAGCCACCGCACGTTGCACCACGGTCTCGGCCTCCGATCGCCAATCCGCAAGCTCCGCCTCATCCGCAACACCAGCCAAAACCATCTGCTCGTGCCCCACAACCAAACAATCGCGTCCAAGCGGCGATTCTTTAAGCGCAGGATCCACATAAAAAGCATCATCGTGCTCGCCATGACCATTTAACCGCAACATTTCTGCCACAACCAACTGCGGTCCCTCACCCGAACGCGCACGCGACACAGCCTCTCGCATCACCTGCGCACAGGCCAATAAATCCGTTCCATCCACCTCGTGCCCCGTCACGCCATAACCAACCGCCTTTTCAACCAAACTCTCACAAGCAAACTGTCGCTCGTTAGGGGTAGAATACGCATAATGGTTATTCGCAATCACGAGCACCAGTGGAAGTTTTTCCACAGCCGCCAAGTTGAGTCCTTCATGAAAAGAACCCGTCGAAGAACACCCATCCCCAATACAAGTGGCACCGACAACGCCCTCGAACTGCCCACGAAACCGTCGAGCCATCAACATTCCACACACCACAGAAATCGAAGCACCTAGATGAGAAATCATCGCGGGAACCCCCTCTGCAGGACGACCACGGTGAATATTTCCATCACGCCCACGCATCGGTCCTTCAACCGAACCTAAGTAAGTGCGGGTGCAATCGATTATTTCTTCCCCAAACGCAGTGCGCCCAGCTTGATCGCGAATCAACGGGGCAAAAATATCTTTTCCTTGTTTGAGCTGAACCGCCAACGAAGCACTCACAGCCTCCTGCCCCTTTCCCAAATAAACACCACCCACGATTTTTCCAGCCTTATAAAGGCTTCTCAATTTATCTTCAAGCACCCGAGAGGTCAACATCGCCCGATAAATCCGGCGGATCTGTTGGCGCTCATTTTCATCAATGGATGTATTCATGCTATAAAAATTAAGAATCTGGCTACTTTTCAGCTCATGTTCGCCATGATCTGACTCCCGCTTGCTCGCCGCTATCCAACACGAATACCCCTTTACTGACAATAGGATTCTCAACAAAGGAGCAACACATTCCACCAACGTCCGTTTATATTTCACTTCACATAAAAGAAACCATTGCAAAATTCCTCAAACCTCTTCACAAGTCTCTCGCGGAAAATCACAAATCCCCGCAGAAAAATCACAATATCCTTTAATTATGCAACCAACACTACTCGTTCTCGCAGCAGGAATGGGCAGCCGATACGGCGGCCTCAAGCAGATGGACCCTATGGGACCTAACGGTGAAACCGTTCTCGACTACTCAGTTTTCGACGCCATCCGTGCCGGATTCACTCGCGTCGTGTTCATCATCCGCGAAGATTTCGCCGATCTCTTTAAAGAACAAGTCGGTTCAAAATTCGCAGGAAAAATCGATGTGGACTACGTTTTCCAAAAACTCGATGACCTCCCAGAAGGATTTTCCGTTCCAGAAGGCCGCGAAAAGCCATGGGGCACCATCCACGCCATTCGTGCAGCACGCGACGTTGTCAAAGGACCATTTGCCGTGATCAACGCCGATGACTTTTACGGTTCAGACTCCTACCAAGTCATCTCCAAGTATTTCCAAGAAGCCACCAACAACGCAGATGGAAAATCCCACTACTGCATGGTTGGCTACCACATCACCAAAACACTCTCTGAGCACGGCGACGTCAACCGTGGCATCTGCTCCGCAGAGAACGGCTTCCTCAAAGACGTGGAAGAAGTAACTGAAATCAAGCGCGAAGACGATGGTGTCATCCGCGGAAACGGCCTCGACGGCACCCGTCGCGTTGTTCCTGAAGACGCGATCGCCTCCATGAACTTCTGGGGATTTGGTCCTGAATTCTTCGGGCAACTTGAAACACACTTCATTGAATTCCTCAAAGAGCGTGGCACTGAAATGAAGTCCGAAAGCTACATTCCAACACTCGTGGACGAGCTTATCCGCGACGGAAAAGCCGACTGCAAAGTGCTCGAAACCACCAGCTCATGGTTTGGCGTCACCTACCCAGACGACAAACCTCACGTTGTTGAAAACATCAAAAAACTTGTAGAAGCTGGCGAGTATCCAACTCCTCTTTACTAAGAACTCCACGAAAAATCGGCATCGCTAGGTGCCGATTTTTCCATTTTTCAACCCAATACAATTTATATTTTTATGCACAACATCCGAGAAATCTCAGCCCTGTTCGATATGCGCGCCGACTTCGTAAGCGCCGAAACTTATGGCTCAGGTCACATCAACGACACTTACTGCGCTTACTACGATCAAGCAGGCCTCCGCGTCCGCTACATTCACCAGCGCATTAACCACAACATTTTTAAAGATCCTGCCAGCCTCATGGCAAACATCAAGCGCGTCACCGAGCACGCGTTGAACAAGCTTCAAGAAGAAGGCAATGCCGAGGCATACCGCCGCACACTCACCTGCATTCCAGCCCTCACCGGCGAGCCATACGCAGTGGATTCTGACGGCAACTACTGGCGCACCTACCCATTCATCGAGCGGGCACGCACCTACGACATCCTTGAAACAGCAGCTCAAGCAGAAGAAGCCGCTCGCTCATTTGGCGAGTTCCAAAAACTTGGCGCTGACCTTCCTGGCGAACCACTCATCGAGACGATTCCCAACTTCCACAACACAAAATCCCGCTTTGCGGACCTCAAAGCAGCCATCGCAGCTGATACCGAAGGCCGTGCAGCTAGCGTGCAAAAGGAAATCGATTGGTTCCTCGCTCGCGAGTCCGATGCAAACCGCGTTGTAGACATGCTTGAATCAGGAGAAATTCCAGTTCGCGTCACCCACAACGACACCAAACTCAACAACGTCATGCTTGACGACGTAACGGGTGAAGGCATCTGCGTGATCGACCTCGACACCACCATGCCAGGATCCGCCATTTACGACTTTG
>CAZOWD010000138.1:0-4109 GCA_964583225.1 uncultured Verrucomicrobiales bacterium
AGGTCGATGATGTTGTCAAAATCGATTTCTTCCTCGCCAAACTTTTCATTCCCTTTGCGGTGGAAAATACTGTAAAGCACAGGAAGAACAAAAAGGGTGAGGATGGTAGCGGTGATGACTCCTCCAATCACGACACTGGCGAGAGGTTTTTGAACCTCGGCGCCTCGACCGTGGGCAAATGCCATGGGGATAAAGCCGAGCGCTGCGACCGATGCGGTCATGAGCACGGGGCGGAGACGAAGCACACTTCCTTCGAGAATAGCTTCATTCAGTGGCATCCCTTCTTTGCGTAGTCCTTTGATGAAGCTGACAATCACGAGTCCGTTAAGCACTGCAACTCCAGACAGCGCGATAAATCCAACGCCGGCCGAGATGGAAAGTGGGATATCCCGAATCCACAGAGCTGCGATACCTCCCGTCAAAGCAAGGGGAACGCCAGAGAACACCAAGAGAGCATCTTTCATGCTTCCAAAGGTCATGAAGAGGATGATGATGATGAGTAATAGCGCAACGGGGATGACGAGTTCGAGGCGTTTGGTGGCAGAGAGCAATTGTTTAAATTGACCACCGTATTCAACCCAGTAACCTGGAGGAACGAGCTTGGATTTTGTGATTTGAGTTTGCACATCAATCACAAATGACCCGAGGTCGCGCCCACGAACGTTGGCAGAAACGATGAGTCGGCGTTTGCCATTTTCTCGCCCAATTTGGTTGGGACCGTTGTTGAGTTTTAGCTTGGCAACCGTGCCGAGCGTAACAAATCCAGACGCTTGAATTTCTTCGTCGCCGAGAGAGGTTTCGTGTTTTCCAATGCTACGATTGACGGGAATGGGCAAACGGCGGATTTCATCGAGGTTTTTCCGGATTTTTTCTGGGAGGCGCACGACGAGAGGGGAACGAACATCTCCTTCGTAAACCGTGCCCGCCACTTTGCCACCAATGGCGATTTCGATGGTTTCTTGCACATCGGCAATGTTGAGACCGTATCGGGCAATGGCTTTACGATCAGGATCTATGGTAAGCATGGGGAGACCAGTTACTTGTTCGACTTTGACATCGGACGCGCCGGGAACCTTACTGACGAGGGCCGCAATTTTATTTCCCGTATCGAGAAGCACATCCATATCATCCCCGTAAATCATAACGCCGAGGTCGCTTCGGACACCTGATACCAGTTCGTTAAACCGCATTTCGATCGGTTGGCTCACTTCATAGTTTTGACCTAAAAAGCCCTTAGCCACCTTGTTGATTTTATCGATCACGTCATCTTTGCTGAGCGTGGGATCGGGCCAATCTTTTTTCGGTTTAAGCATGATGTAGCCATCTGAAATGTTAGGTGGCATCGGGTCGGTTGCAATCTCTGCCGATCCCGTTCTCGCAAAGGCAATGTTTACCTCGGGGATTTGAATGAGTGCTTTTTCGAGTTGTTTCTGCATTTCAATCGATTGAGTAATTCCAGTGGAAGGCATGCGAAGTGCTTGAAGAGCGACATCTCCCTCGTCGAGATTCGGGATAAATTCAGAACCCATCTTACTGCCGACGAGTCCGCTGATGATAAGGAGCGCCAAGGCACCCGTGACAACAAATGCTCGGTTTGCCAGAGCCATTTTAAGTAATGGTCGGTAAACGGCTTTGAGCCCACGGATGACAAAGTTTTCTTTCTCTTTGATTTTCCCTCCGAGCAGGATAGCGATGGCGGCTGGGACAAAGGTGACCGAGAGAATCATCGCACCCAATAAGGCACAGACAACGGTGAATGCCATGGGGTGGAACATTTTTCCTTCTACGCCAGTGAGGGCGAAGATGGGGAGGTAAACGACCATGATGATAAAACCGCCAGAAAGGCTGGGTTTTACAACCTCGCGCGTGGCATCAAAAACGATGGGAAGACGTTCTTTGAGCGTGAGGACACGACCAAACGTATGCTGGGCTGTGCCGAGTCGGCGGATGCAGTTTTCTACGATGATTACCGCGCCATCGACAATGATGCCGAAGTCTAGAGCTCCGAGGCTCATGAGGTTTCCGCTCACCTTGTTTTCGACCATGCCAGTGATGGTGAAGAGCATGGAAAGGGGGATGACGAGCGCCGTGAGTAGGGCTGCTCGGAAGTTTCCCAAAGCGAGGAAAAGCACCACAATCACGAGGAGTGCACCTTCGAGCAGGTTTTTCTCGATGGTTTCAATGGTGGCATCTACGAGATTGGTTCGGTTGTAAATGGTGTTGAGATGGACGCCATCGGGGAGGCTGTTATTGATGTCTCCAATTTTTTCGTGAACGCGTTCGGAAACGGTGCGGCTATTTTCACCGATAAGCATCATCGTGGTGCCAATAACCACTTCTTCACCATTGAGAGTTCCCGCGCCAGAGCGGAGCTCTTTTCCCAAAACGACGGAGCCGATGTCTTTCATGTGAATCGGGATGCCGTCGTGGGTTGCGATGACGATATTTTCGATATCTTCGATATTGCGAACCTGTCCTGGAGAGCGCACGATGTATTGTTCACCATTTCGTTCGATGTATCCCGCGCCTGTGTTTTGGTTATTTTTTGTGAGAGCTTCTACGATTTCATTGAGCGAAATCTTGTAAGCTATGAGTTTAGCAGGGTCGGGTTGAACATGGAATTGTTTGATAAATCCGCCAATCGCATTGACCTCGTTCACACCTTCGACATTGCGTAGTTGGAATTTAACGACCCAGTCGTGGATGGTTCGGAGGTCAGTTGGCGTATAGGGAGTGCCGTCGGGCTTTCGCGCATCGGCGTCCGCTTCTACGGAATACATGTAGATTTCTCCAAGACCTGTTGAAATAGGCCCCATTTCGGGTTCGATCCCTTCGGGCATTTGTCCACTCACTTGAGAGAGGCGCTCGGCTACTTGCTGTCGGGCCCAATAAATATCGGTGCCTTCGTCAAAAATGACCGTGACTTGGGACAATCCGTATCGGGAGAGCGACCGCGTGTGGTCGAGATTTGGAATACCAGCCATGGCAACTTCCACGGGGTAGGTGATGCGTTGTTCTGTTTCAAAGGGGGAGTATCCAGGAGCATTGGTGTTGATCTGCACTTGAACGTTGGTGATGTCGGGAACGGCATCGATGGGGAGTCGGTTAAAATTATAGACCCCCAGAGCGCCCATGGCGAGTGCTGCTAAAAGCACCAGCCAGCGGTGGCGAATGGAAAATTGAAGTAGTTTGGATAACATGAGTTAAAATGTGTTAGTGGGTTCGCTTTTTTTGAGGTTGGCTAGGGCTTAATGTTCGTGTTCTGCCATGTCTTTTCCGAGTTCTGCCTTGAGCAGGAAACATCCTTTACCTGCGTAGGTATCGCCGACTTTTATCCCCGAGAGGATTTCGGCATATTTTCCATCGGTGCGTCCTATTGTGATAGGAGTTGCTTGAAATCCGTGTTCTTTCCAAACAAACACAACGTCTTTATCTTCCCACGTTTGAAGTGCTCCGCTGACAACGGCTACTTTAGCGGTTTGGTTTCCCGTGTGGATTTCTCCTTCGGCAAAGAGTCCGGGGCGGAGGTCGCCATCAGGGTTTGATACGGTGGCGCGAGCGAGCATCGTTTGAGTTCCCTCTTGTCCAAAAGGAGAAATGTAGTCGATTTTTGTTTCGATTTGTTTGCCAGTTACGGGGTTTTTAATATGAACAATCTGGCCAATTTTTAGACGATGATAATCTTCAGGATAGGCGTTGAGATCGACCCAAAGTGTCGAGAGGTCGGCGACGGTCATGAGCCGTTGACCTTCCGTAACGGCTTCGCCACGGTTGGCATCGCGGGCGATGATGGTGCCACTGATCAACGATTTCACCTCATAGGTTTCCAGGCTTTCGTTTGATTCGATAACCACGAGCGTTTCACCTTTTTTTACATGATCGCCGAGGCGTTTGTTGACCTTTGTGATGATGCCGGCAAAGCGAGGTGCGATATGGGCGAGGTTTTCTTGATTGGCACGAAACTCACCAAAGAGCGTGCGGGTGGTTTCAATAGTGTGAGGGGCTGCTTTGAGGATTTCAATGCCTGCAGATCTTGCCTTTTCTTGGGTGATCTCGACAAAGTCAGCGTGTTCTTCTTCTCCCTCGCCGTGTTCATCGTGATCTCCATG
>CAZOWD010000138.1:4209-5730 GCA_964583225.1 uncultured Verrucomicrobiales bacterium
TGTTCATCGTGATCTCCATGCTCTTCATGTCCGCCGTGTTCATGCTCCTCTCCGACTTGTTGTTTTTCCGTGTTGAGGATCATTTTGCCGGCCATGAATGCCACGGCGATAAGGGCGATGATATTGAGTGTTTTAAGTAAGTATTTCATAAGAAAATAAAAGTGATTGGTTTGAATGGATGGGTGAATTATTTGGTGGATCGTTGTCCTGGAAGGGGGGCTGTAAGAGCTGCGATTTCTGCTGCAGCTTGTTGGTAGGCGGCTTTTGATTGAAGCAATTGCACTTGGGCATCGGCGAGGCTACGTTGGGCATCGATGAGGTCTAGGTAGGTGAATCGACCTTTTTGATACCCTTCTTTGACACCATCATAAGCTTCCTGAGCACCGGGGAGGAGTTCCTTTTGAATGGCGTTGATTTCATTTCGAATCGACGTCAGTGTTTCAAATGAAGTGGCGAGTCGGGTTTTGAGATCGACGAGGGTCGCTTCCCTTTCTTTTGTCGCTGCTTTGATTTGCTCCTTGGTCGCTGCTATTTTTCCTTGGTTTCGGTTGTTGAAGGGGAGCGGGATGGAAATGCCTACGAGAAAGGCTACGTCGTCGTCACCTTCCCAGTAATGGCGAACGCCACCTTGGATTGTGATGTCTTGCACGCCATTGGCATTTGCGAGATGGTAGTTGGCATAAGACTGAGCAATTTTTTTGCTGTCGCGCAGGTAGGCTGGGTGAGAAAAAAGCCGTTGTTGGAGAGAAGCCTGGCTTTTAGGACTGGGCAGTTCGCCAAGTTTTCCTGTGACGGATTGAAACTTAGGAGATGCGCTTCCCCATGTAGCAGCAAGGTTTACGCGAGCGACGCGGAATGCGCGTTCTGCTTGGATTTTGAGAAGTTTGGCAGCTGTGATGGCTGTTTTGGCGCGGGTCCTCTCAACAGTTGTCACTTTTCCCGCCTTGATGCGTTTTTCGATGTCGGGGAGAAATGATTCGTTGAGCTTGAGCAGTTTGTCGTAAATCTGAACGCGTTCCTGAGCCGCTAATGCTTGGGCGTAAGATTGAGCCACTTCGGCAAATACTTGGCGCCGCATAATTTCGTAGTCGGACAAAATAAGTGCTTTCCCCGCAACTTGCACCTCACGGCGAGCTTGGCGTTTTCCTCCGCGTTCGAGCAGTTGACTGATGGCGACAGTGGATTCCGCAGCGTCAAACCCGCGATAGTTTCCCGAACCTAGAACACTTTCGATTTGGCCGTCGAGAGTTGGGTTGGGGCGGAGTGATGCTTGTAAAATCAATCCATCGGCAGCGCGGAGTTTATGGCTGAAGGATTTGAGTTTTGGGCTGTTATTGAGTGCGAGAGCTACGGCTTGTTTGTAAGAAATCGATGAGCCAACTTTGGGAACTTTAGAAGAAGGCGTTGAAACCGATGCCGCTGGCGTGGGGAGGTCTTTGACATCGACGATGGGGATGGGTGGGTTAGCGTTGGATTGACAGGCGCTGAGCGCGATGGCAATGCCACTGATGGGTAATAGAA
>CAZOWD010000139.1:0-5713 GCA_964583225.1 uncultured Verrucomicrobiales bacterium
CCCACCGATGAAGCTGTAGGCACAGCGCCATCAAAATCATCTTTCAATCGGAGCACCAAGTCCGCGCGATTCGTTCCCAAGAAAAATCCACCACGCTCTTCATCATAAAACAACTCCCGAGCGCCCTCAGCCAACTTGATCGCAAATTCAAGATATTCAGGCTTTAACGTTGCCTCATACAACCCCAACGATCCAGCAATCATCTGCAAATAACTCGACGACTGATGACTCTTATCCCGCTGTCCATCACACCAACGATGATAAAGAACCTTGCCATCCCAAAGTTTCTCTTTCACAAACTGATGAGCCTGCATAGCCGATTTTAAAAACTTGGGTTGATTCAACACACGCCCTGCACGAGCCAGCGAAGTAATCATCATCCCATTCCAATCGGCAAGCACCTTCTGATCGGTTGCTGCTGGCACCCGAAGAGAGCGAGTCGCCCGCATTTTTAAAAGCGCGGCATCCAAAGTTGCCCGTTCATCAGTGGTTAACTTCCAAGTTGGATCAGCCAAATGCAACACGTTCTGATTTGGTAACGGCTCAGGATCGGAGTGATCTATAAAATTCCCCGCTTTCGTAATACCAAACCACCGCACAACAATCTTCAGCTCATCCGCAGTCAAAATCTTGGACAACTCGTCATACGTCCACAAATAACACTTCCCCTCCTTGCCTTCACTCTGAGCATCTTGAGCACTGTAAAACCCTCCCAATTTTCCATCTCCATCTTTATACTGCATTTCCCGAAGCACATATTCCGAAATGCCAAGCGCCACGTCCCGATAGCGGATATCGCCAGAAATCAGCCAAACATCCAAATACAAATCCAACAACTGCGCCTGATCATAAAGCATTTTTTCGAAATGCGGAACCAACCATTTTCCATCCACCGTGTATCGGTGAAACCCTCCCACCAAATGATCATGAATCCCACCCTGCATCATTTTATCGCAAGTCATCAACACCACATCAAGCGCCTTCACATCCCCCGTCCGTTGCCATTGACGCAATAAAAAACGCAAATGCGACACCTGCGGAAACTTCGGTCCCTCGCCCCATCCTCCATAAACCTCATCCGCATGAGACACCAACGCATGCGCAGCGGCATCCAAATGTTTCACCCCTAAAACATGGTCTCCAGAATCCTGAGCAGCTCCATTTTTCATCAAAACTTGCTGCATTTTTGCATGGAGATCATTCGCGCTTTTCACGACTTCCACACCCTGCTCCCGCCAGGCCGCAGCTATCGTATTCAACACATTCAAAAAACTCGGACGCCCCTGCCTACTTTCAGGAGGGAAATACGTACCTCCGGCAAACGGCTTCAAGTCTGGAGTCAAAAACATATTCAACGGCCACCCTCCTCCAGTGCCATACATAGCCTGATACGCCGTCATGTAGATTTTATCTACGTCAGGTCGTTCCTCACGATCCACCTTAATCGACACAAAATGTTTATTTAAAAATGCCGCCACCTTGGCATCTGTAAAACTCTCCCGCTCCATCACATGACACCAGTGACAGGTCGAATAACCGATACTCAGAAAAATAGGTTTATTCTCCCGTTTCGCCTTCGCAAAAGCAACCTCTCCCCACGGATACCAATCCACAGGATTCGTAGCATGTTGCACCAAATACGGAGACTTTTCTCCGGCTAAATGATTCAACTTCGGTGCGCCTTTTTCAGAGGCTTCAACAGGATGAATTCCAAAACTCATAATAATCGTAATAACAGCAACAATAACGCGCATTTCTGCAAAATAGAAGGCATCCGCCGAAGAACAAGCTGTAAGAATGTCATCAAATCCTCATTCGCAAAAAAGTGGCATAAAAACTGCTAAAGAATTGCAAATTTATCCGACCTCGTTACCCTACGAACATCGCGCATCGAAAAAGCGCACCGTTCATACAACATGTCATCAGGATTCCAACAAGGCCTTTCTCAAGGAATGGCCCAGCAGCAAACTTTATCGCCACAGATGCGGCAAAGTTTACAAATCTTGCAAGCAAACTCATTGGAACTCAGCCAACTGCTCAACCAAGTTGCCGAACTCAATCCTACCATCGAGATCGAAACAGAAAATACACCTCTCGATGACACCTTGCCACCCGATGCAGAACACGACATCGAAAATCTATCAGAATTCGATGACACTTGGCGGGAAGACCAAATTCTCATGCATGGCAATCGCCAACACACCAGCGATGACGAAGAACGCCGCGAACACCTCTACAATTCTATCGTTGCTCCAATCACCCTGCAACAACACCTCCTTGACCAGCTCAACCAAGCCGCCGTTTCTCCCGAAAAACACGCTGCTGCAGAATACTTAATCGGCTCCATCAACGACCGAGGATTTCTCGATTCGCCGTTAGAAACTCTAGCCTCACTTTCCGAATTTTCACTCAAAGAACTCCGCTCCGCCCAATCCCTCCTTCAAGGATTTGATCCTCCAGGCGTCGCCGTAGAAGACCTCCGAGAATCTCTCCTACTCCAACTGACACTTCAAGGGAAAGGCGGGTCGCTTGAAAGCAGAATCATCGAACACCACCTCGATGACTTAGCTCGAAGAAAAATCTCAGACATCGCCCGAAAACTTGGAGTTTCCACAGAGGCTGTCATGGAAGCTGCCGAAAACATCGCTCAACTCAATCCTGATCCAGGATCAGCATTCGATGCTACCTCCAACCCTCATATCACGCCCGACTTAGAAATCCTCCGAGATGACGATGGCAATTTCTACGCGCACCTTACTGGCGACCACCTTCCCAAAATCAACATCAGCAACCACTACAAAGATCTCCTCGCAAAACTCAACTCCGATCCCAAAGCCCGCAAATACCTTCGAGAAAACATTCACGAAGCACGGCAAATCATCAACGCAGTAAGCCAGCGCCAAGAAACACTGCTCAAAATCGGCAGTGAAATCATCAAACAACAACCCGACTTCCTCCTACACGGACGCAGCAAACTCCGTCCGATGACAATGCAAGATATCGCCGAAACCATCGGCGTTCACCCCGCCACCATCTCGCGGGCTGTAGCGGGAAAATACATACGCACGCCACACGGGATCATGGAGCTCCGTTCATTTTTCACCTCGGGCTACACCTCTAAAGAAGGTCAAGAAATCTCCAACAGTGGCATCCGTGAGACGATTCAGCAACTCATAGCTAACGAACCTCCGAACAAACCGCTCTCAGATTCAGCGATCGAAAAGCAACTCAAAGAAAAAGGCATCAAAGTTGCCCGGCGCACCATCGCAAAATACCGGGATCAACTCGGAATCTTACCCTCCCATCTCCGGAAGAGATAACTTCTTGTTTCTACAACGCTCCACCTTTCAAACTACTCCACCAGCGTTCGGTAGTCGGTATAACCATCGGGGCCACCTTCGTAAAATGTTCTTTCCAATGGCTCATTCAACTCACCGCCCACCTCGCAGCGTCTAACCAGATCAGGATTAGAAATGTAAAGTTTTCCCCAAGCGATGGCATCCGCTTCACTGCGCATAATCATTCGCTCACCAATTTCAAAATCAATATCCTGATTGGCGATATAAACGCCCCCAAATGCTCGCTTCAACATCGGTCCCAAATAAGGAGCACCACGACCTTCACGCGCAAACAAAAACGCAATCTTCCGTTCGCCCGCCTGATGCGCCACATAAGAAAAAATTTCAAACGGATCAGAATCTCCCATATCGTGGGAATCACAGCGAGGCGCGATGTGCAAGCCCACTCGATCAGCACCCCACACAGAAACAGCAGCATCCACTGCCTCCAGCATTAATCGCGCCCGATTTTCCACCGAGCCTCCGTATTCGTCTGTTCGCTTATTCGTGCTATCTTGTAAAAATTGATCTAACAAATACCCATTGGCTCCGTGGATTTCCACGCCATCAAAACCAGCCTCTTTGGCATTTTCCGCTGCTTGACGGTAGGCCTCAATAATTTCAGGTATTTCATCGAGCTCCAATGCCCGCGGTGTCACGTATGGCTTTTCAGGTCGCAACAACCTCACATGACCCTTCGGAGCAATCGCGCTAGGCGCAACGGGTAATTTTCCATCAAGATAAATGGGATCTGAAATACGCCCAACATGCCACAACTGCATGACAATCCGCCCACCGGCATCATGCACAGCCTCCGTCACCAGCTTCCAACCTTCTATCTGCTCATCCGACCAAATCCCGGGAGTTCTGGGATACCCCACCCCCATCGGACAAATCGCCGTAGCCTCAGAAATAATCAGGCCCGCTGAGGCTCGCTGGGCATAATACTCTGCCATTAATTCATTAGGCACACGCCCCTCACTCGCTCGACACCGAGTCAACGGCGCCATGATAATCCGATTAGGGAGCTCCCACGCTCCCACTTTGATGGGCGAGATAAGGTTTGTGTGCATAATAAAATTAAAGAGTCAAAATTCACTCAAACAGCGTTCTCAAGAGAACCTTCTGTTTACAAAACTTGCTTTAAAGCAGAGCAAAATCTCTCGATATTTGAGGAATTTAATCCAGCAAGGTTGATTCGGCTCGACCCCACCATATGAACGGAGTGACGATCCCGAAGTTCAGCCACCTGATCAGGGCTAATCCCCAACATCGAAAACATACCGCGTTGCTCACCGACGAAACTAAAGTCTCGCTCCGCACCCAACGCTGCCATATTGCTAACAAGCAAACGACGCATCTCATTGAGACGCTCACGCATTTCTTGAAGGTCGCTATGCCACTCCGCGAGCAACTCCGCATCACTAAAGATCGTAGAAACAATCGCACCGCCATGAGACGGTGGGTTCGAGAAATTCGTGCGAACGACCAGTTTCAACTGACTCGCTAAGCGCCCCTGCATTTCTGCATTTTTAGTAACAAAAGTCACGGCACCCGCGCGTTCGCGGTAAAGTCCGAAATTTTTAGAAAACGAACTACACACCACCAACTCAGGACAAACTTCAGCCATGGTTCTCAAGCCTACAGCATCCTCCTCAATTCCCACAGCAAAGCCCTGATAAGCAAAATCCATGATGGGCATCACACCTCGGCGGACAACAGCTTCCGCGATCGTGCGCCACTGCTCGGCAGTTGGATCGCATCCAGTTGGATTGTGGCAACATCCATGAAGCACAATCACATCACCCTCTGGAATTTGCTCAATCCCCGCCAACGCAGCTTCAAGATCAAACGTATTGGTTTCGGAGTTGAACCAAGTAAAAGTCTTCACGTTCATTCCCGCTGCCTGAAAAATAGGACCATGGTTCGGCCAAGTAGGAACGGTTACCCATACGGTATCCGCGCTCGTCCGAGTTTTCAAAAACTCTCCAGCAACACGCAACGCCCCCGTTCCTCCAGGAGTATGTGCGGTAAACGCGCGACCTTCCGCCACAATTTCACTACCCTCTCCAAATAAAAGCGTTTGCACAGCCTTAGCGTAATCTGGAGTCCCAGGAATTGGCAAATAGCTCTTGGATGATTCATTTTTCAAAAGCAAAGACTCAGCCTTTTTCACAGAAGGCAACACAGGCGTTTTTCCCTGATCATCCTGATAGATCCCAACCCCCAAATTAATTTTCTCAGGGTTAGGGTCAGCTTTATAAATTTCAGTTAACCCTAAAATAGGATCCGGCGCGGCTTGTTCCAAATTTTCAAACATATCCCCGTTAGTCAAACAAACAACACGCCAACGGTCAAGAAAAGGAATTCGAAAA
>CAZOWD010000140.1:0-5672 GCA_964583225.1 uncultured Verrucomicrobiales bacterium
GAAATTTTCTCGTTTTAATATGCCTATCGCTTGCGGCTACTTGCTACACGCTACTGGCTACTAAATCCCTCCCTTGCTTGATCGTCCCCACCTTCAGTTCATGATTTTTTCTCTTTATTTTCCCTCACGACTTCGACCAGAGCCGAAACAAAAAGTAAGGTGGCGGCGATGCTGATACAGCTATCGGCCACGTTAAAAGCTGGCCAGCGGTAGTTGATTACAGGAATCGTAAAATCGAGAAAATCAACGACATACCCCTGCCCTAACCGAGTCAAAAAACTCGCATCTTGGTAAGGAGGTAGCCAGAACCCTTGAAGGAGTCGGTCTGTGAGGTTGCCTAAAATACCCGCCATCAGTAGCGGTGGCGACCAGCGAGCAACTCCAGTAAACGCTCCTTTTTTCCAAAAATACAAAATCAATCCGATCGCTCCAACCAAGACAAAAAGAAACACCACAGGTGCCCAGGTTGTTCCGTTCCCCATCCCAAAGGCAACGCCTTGGTTATGACGACGCACGAGGTTAAAAAATCCCTCGATGATGGGGCGTGTATCCTCGTGCCTAAAATATTTTTTCCCATCCACTACCACAAAAGGTAGCTTAAAGTTAAAAACCACCCACCATTTCGTGACTTGATCTAAAATCAACAACGGCAAAGTGACCAACAGCAAAAGCCGAGTCACCTGACGTGTCGAAACAGCGGGCGCGCTTGAGGACGATTCCATGGTTTAGAGAGATTCCATCACATCATGACAACGCTGGCAAACGTCGCTCACGAGCGGTTCATACCGGCGACAACGTGGACACATGCTATGCTCCGTTGCCTTGGCCGTAGCGCTCACTTCGTCTCCATCGACGACGGTTAATCCAGCGAGAATAAAGAACTCAGTCACAAACTCGCGGTCGTCCAACATGGAACGGCATGGATGATCGGCAGGAAGTGTCAGAGTAACATCAGCCTCGTTATTTTTGTTAAATGCCTTCGCCTGCACCTGCTCCTCAATCGCCGTTTGAATCACAGCTCGAAGCTCAAGCAAGCGGTCAACTTGCGCAATGGACTCACCACCTGAAAATTCTGGATCGACGACAGGAAACTCTGTTTCATGCACGCTACCTTCATTTCCAGCATGCTCCCATGCCTCATCTGCGGTAAACACAAGAATAGGCGAGAGCAGTTTACAAATGGCATCAAACACACGGCTCATCACCGTTTGAGCTGAGAGGCGGCGAGTTGAATCCAAAGCGTCACAATACATGCGGTCTTTGGTGATATCAATGTAAAGCGCACTAAGCTCGTTTGAACAGAATTGGTTGATCACACTAAACACCTTGCGGAATTGATAGGCATCATAAGCGGTGCGACATTCTTCGATCACCTCATTGAGTCGCTCGAGCAACCAACGATCTAACAACGTCATATCAGCCTTTGCGACCGACTGCGTTTTAGCGTCAAACCCATTGATATTTCCGAGCAAAATCCGCAACGTATTCCGAAGTCGACGATACGGATCAGTGACCTGCTTAAAGAGTTTATCAGAGAACGGAACCTCAGTTTGCCAGTCCACCGATGCAGCCCAAAGGCGCACAATATCCGCACCAAATTGGTCGTAATAATGTTTAGCATTGATCGGCTTGTTACCTGACTTTGAAATTTTCTTTCCAGAAGTATCCACCACAAACCCGTGCGTCATGACAGATTTGTAAGGAGCGGCTCCACGGGCAGCCACACTGAGCATCAGCGAGCTTTGGAACCATCCACGGTGCTGGTCCGTAGCCTCAATAATGAGATCGGAAGGCGCGGAAAGCTCTGGGTGACGATCAAGCACGGCTACATGGCTGGAGCCAGAATCGATCCAAACATCCAACGTATCGCGGCACTTTGTGCAACCTTCAGGCAAACCGAGACGTGCGGCAAGCTCGGCATCGGAAAGCTCAAACCACACGTTTGTGCCTTCTTTTTCTACGATATCTGCCACTTTTCCGATGAGTTCAGCGCTGATGATGGCTTTTCCTTCTTTATCAAAAAAGACAGGAAGAGGAACCCCCCAAGTCCGCTGACGGCTGATACACCAATCTGGACGAGATTCCACGGTTCCGTAAATCCGATTACGACCCCACTTAGGAAGCCAATTCACCTTATCGATTTCCTCCATGGCTTTTTCACGGATATCTTTAAGGGAAATGAAAAACTGCTCAACGGCACGGAAAATAATCGGCGTTTTAGAACGCCAGCAGTGTGGGTATTGGTGCGCGTAAAGTTCCTGACCGAGAAGATTTCCACCTTCCTCTAAAATCTCCGTGATGCGCTTGTTGGTCTTAAACACATGCTGTCCCACAAGCTCATCAAGCCCGCATTCTTCGGTAAATTTACCATCATCGTCCACAGGAGAAAGCAAACCAAGATCGTTTTGCATCCCTGCGACATAGTCGTCCGCACCGTGCCCTGGCGCAATGTGCACCGCACCGGTTCCTGTCTCAGCAGTCACAAAATTCGCAAGAATAATCTTTGAGGTGCGAGGTAGGAATGGATGGCTTGCCTGAAGACCTTCGAGAGATTTTCCTTTAAATTCGCTGGTTGTTTCCGCGAGCGCAAAGCCAGTTTTTGCTGCAAAATCATCCAGCAAATCCTTCGCTACCACTAATTTCACACTCCGACCATCTTCATGTTTAAAGATGCCACAAACGTAATCAAAACGCTCGTGCACCGCGATTCCAAGGTTTGCGGGAAGCGTCCACGGTGTCGTCGTCCAGATCACCATAGCGGCATCGACGAGATCGCCCTCTGCTCCGCCTTCGGCAGAAAGCGGGAATCGGACGTAGGCTGCCATGCTTTTTTTATCGAGATACTCAACCTCAGCCTCGGCAAGAGCCGTGCCTGCACCATAACTCCAAAGAACAGGCTTACGGCTTTGGTAAACAGCCCCCATTTCTACAAGCTTTCCAAAGGTCCGAATAATGTCGGACTCATAAGCAGGATCCAGCGTCAGGTAAGGATTTTCCCAATCGGCAAGCACGCCGAGACGACGAAAACTTTCACGTTGGATATCGATAAATCCACGAGCAAACTCTTCACAGCGACGGCGCACCTCAGCAGGTTCTTCATCGCGCGCATCCTGCATCACTTTAAATTCAATAGGCAAACCGTGACAGTCCCAACCTGGAATGTAGGGAGTCTCAAAACCAGCCATGGTTTTAGAACGAAGCACCAAGTCTTTCAGCACCTTGTTAAGAGCGGTGCCCATGTGCACGTCACCGTTAGCAAACGGAGGGCCATCGTGAAGGATAAATCGAGGTGCATTTTGATCTTTTCGGCGTTGTTGAATGCGCTTGTAAAGGTCTTTTTCCGTCCAAGCGGCTAAACGCTTAGGTTCATTTTCTACCAAGTTGCCTCGCATCGGAAAACTCGTTTCTGGAAGGCTCAAGGTTGCTTTATAATTCGGCTTTTGGGATGATTCGTCGGCACTCATGATCTGAAGAAGGCGGACGCTAGCGACTGAACGCCCGTGGGTCAATCGTGATCTTTGTCCAATCTGAATTGCAAAACCCCAAACATTTTCCCTTCTCGTTGATTTTAAGTTCCCTTCAAAAAAGAAGAAAGCTTCTACCCCCTGTTGACAAATGAGAAAACACAACAAACTTACTCCTCAGTTTTCAGCGATGCCAACGAACAAGTTTATCGGCGTGAACTCTCCATTTTTCTCATGAACTCAACACTTGCTCAAATTGAAGCCGACATCCTCGAAGAACGGAAGTTGCAGCAATTACAAATCCAAAAACAATGGGATCGGCCACTCGCAGAACGTGTTGAGTCTGGGCGTGCGCTCGGGCGACTCACCATTGATAAAATCGACTACACCAACAACCTGATCCATTTCATACCTCCCCGCGAAGACTTTGCGTTTTTACGGGAAAACCAACCAATTCGACTAAGCCAAAATTCCCCCGATGGACATTATTTTAAAGCGGTTTTTCTCGGACTTACAGACCATGGACTCAGCGTCAAATGTTCCCGTTGTAACGATCTCGATTTTGAAGAATCATCAGGCTGGGTGATTGATGAAGAATTTGTCGACCTTTCAGACTTTTACTTATCGGCGCTAAAGTCTCTGGCTGAAGAAACTCATGGCAGAGAACACGTCTTCCCTGTCCTCTTCGAAGAACAAGCGGCAACAATCGATGCCGAAACTTACGACGACACCTACGATTCACTCGACGAATCGGATAGCCAGCTTAACGAAAGCCAAAAAGACGCCGTAGCTACCGCTCTAGCGGCTTCGCCGATGCACCTTATCCAAGGTCCTCCAGGAACGGGAAAAACCCAAACGCTTGCCAACCTCGTAGATCAACTTGTAATACAAGGACACCGTATTCTTGTCACCGGCTTTACTCACCGAGCAATCCATCAAGCTCTCAGCAAAATTAAAACAGCCATCGGCGATGATTGCCCGGTCGTAAAAATAGGAAACGCTAACATTTCTGAAGAACTGCCTTTTCCTTGTTACGAATCTCTCGCAGAAAGCGAACTCGATTGCCATAACGGACCTTACGTTATCGGAGCCACCCCCTTCGCTCTTTTCAGCAATCGCCTCAAGGTAGCGCACTTTGATTCTGCCGTCATAGATGAAACATCTCAGCTCACCCTACCCGCTGCTATCATGGTGATGATGAAAAGTGATCGTTGGTTTTTCTTTGGGGACGACAAACAACTTCCCCCGATCACCCTTCTCTATAAAAATGATCCTGCTGCCGCTTCCATTTTTGCAAGGCTCAAACAACAAACTCAATTTACAACACTCAGCACGACCTATCGGATGAACCAGCAGCTCACCCGTTGGCCGAGCGAAATGTTTTATCACGGCGAATTGGACTCCTTTTTTCCCAACAACAAACTCCACCTCAAGTCACAACCTCACGCTTACCAAGAAATCCTTTCACCCGAACATTCTCTAATCAGCGTTAAATTACCCTACGACGACACTAAATCCTACAACGATGACGAAGCCGATCTCACAGCGGCACTTATCGAGGAAATACTCTGTTGCGGTATTTCCCCAGAACAAATCGGAGTGGTAACTCCGTTCCGCGCTCAAGCCTCCCGCATCCGCACACTCTTACGCAACGTCATTGCTCCACCCCACAAAGACCTCCACCTCAGCGTCATCGTCGATACCGTCGATCGATTCCAAGGACAAGAACGCGAAATCATCCTCTATTCCTTCACAGCCTCAGATCCAGATTTCCTCGGTAAAATCGGCCATTTTTTCTTTAATCAAGCCCGACTCAACGTCGCTGTCACACGCGCAAAAACCAAGGTGATCCTGCTCTACTCACAAGGGCTTCTCGATTTCGCCCAAAGCAGTGGCAACAGCACTGAATCTACAGAACTTTTTTTAAGCCTCCTTCAGCAAGCACATCCCGTAAATATCACGACAAATGGCAAAACTTTTTCCTAACAAACTTAGCGGAGCGGTTGCACCTGAAATCATCCGAACCTTTCGCCAACTCAAAAAACTCCCCGATTCGTTTTCTGTTTGGTATAATCTAAAATCCACAGATAAAACGCCCCATTTTCTCATCATCTGGGAAGATCGCTGCGCCTATCTCCTGCACATCACCTCAACAGCCCAAGAGCTTGTGGACACCGCCATTCACGGCAACCTTTTCGATGCTTCAGA
>CAZOWD010000141.1:0-5664 GCA_964583225.1 uncultured Verrucomicrobiales bacterium
CCTTAGAAAGGTTTTGAGCCATGAGTTGATGATCGAACGCTTCTTGTGATTTTCCTGTCGATGAAACAACAGAAAGAAATGACCAGTGATTGTTGTGCTCTCGTTTGTAGATAAACCCTGAGTCATCGGGCGCCCACGATGGCGTGAGTTTCATTTGATCAACACTTCGCGCGGACTCGAGGTAAGCCCGTTTCCAGTGTTTAACGAGAGCATTTGTTGCGTTGTGTTGCGCGTTCAGCGATAAACACAGCATCATCGAAAGAAAAAAAGTCACACGAACCATATCACCTTAACGTAATCTCTAAGCCGTTTTTTTCTTTTTATTCTTTCTCCGCGCATTTTTCTCCCACAATGAATCCAACTCGGAGAGCAAACCGCTTCTATTTCCAGCCTCTGTCACGAAAAATGGATCTTGGAACATAAAAACTTGAACCTTGAAACACGCGGGGAAGAGGGGCAGGGTTGCGGGGATGATTTCTCGCAAGAAAGCCCACTATCCCATTAGCCCGTCACTTTGGCAATATCTCTACCATTTTGGCCGGTATTCAGAGATCCCGATGGTCTATGAGGATCTGTTGCGGTTTTCTGAAGCGATGCCATATGAGGCTCCCAATGGGGAAGAAACGCTGTGGTTGACGGTGTCTTATCCCCAAGAAGTCATGCAGGAACTGAGACCTAAACTCACCAAAATTTATGCCGCTTTAAAAGTAGGCGGGGAGGAAGCGCACCACGAACACTTGGTGGTGGATCGAATCGATTTTGGAGAATTTGGAAATTCACGTCCATTCCGCGTCCGAATCACCAACCAGTATAACGACAACTCCGATTATTATTATGTCAAACCAGCCGATGCCTCCCGCATCTTTGGGTTGGAATTAGAATATTCTTTGTCGCCAAACCGAATCAACTACCTCGTCCGCGGGAATACCCTGATCGAAGAACACATTGTTGGCGTGCCTGGAGATGCGTTTATCCAAGAATACTTGCCGAGGCCGTCGCTGGATCGCGTGCGTGTCGCCAAAGAATTTATTAAATTTATCGAGCGATGCTTTATCCGCCTGCTCGGCGATATGCGATCGGTGAACTACGTTGTGCAGATGACGCCCGATTTTGAAAAAACGCAGTATAGGATTTGGCCGATTGATTTTGACCAGCAGAGCCACAACGGAAAGGCCAAGGTGTATATGGCGTATCACAACAACAGCAATAAAGCGCTAACGAGAATGAGTTTTCGGGAAATCAACCGCGCTACCATTGCGCAGTATGCGGAAGAAGAACGAACGCAGATGGTGCGCCGCGCCGTGTTGGGTAAACGGCGACTGAAGTCATTATTAAAAGTGATGGAAAACGAAGAGCTTTCCCCTATCGGAAACGTATATCGACTCCGAGAAGAGTTGGGTCAAATCCACCAAACGATGAAGTTTGAAAAATGCACCACCATGGGACAACTCACCCAAGCCCACATCCAGCACATGCTTGAAAATGATAACTTTTCGTATCATCGCAAGCGCCCCCACCTTCAGTGATACGCGGAAGCACTCCGAATCCTCCAAATCATTTTTACTCGAGAAGCTCTCTCATTTCGTCGCCCGTAAGCCCCGACATCATCGGTGCGACATCGTCAGACATTTCACCCATAGCTGCGCTAATAACGTTCCGTTTCCGCTCTTGGAGACGGAGGATTTTTTCCTCCACAGTGCCTCGAGTAATGAGCTTGTAAATGGTGGACGGTTTCGTTTGCCCAATCCGATGAATCCGGTCGGCAGCCTGCGCTTCAACCGCTGGGTTCCACCACGGGTCAAATAACACAACGGTATCCGCAGCGGTGAGCGTAAGTCCGTATCCGCCCGCTTTGAGACTGATAAGAAACACGGGCGGGCCGTCGGGACGCTGGAAATTTTTCACCACAGCCGACCGATCACGCGTCGCCCCATCGAGATAACAGTAATCGACGTCTTCTCGATCGAGTTCATCCCGAATCAACGAGAGCATCGAAGTGAACTGACTAAACACAAGCACCCGATGCCCCCCGCGTCGAGCCTCCTCCAAAAGCTCCATCAAGCGGAGAAGTTTCGAGGAAACTTCCGCCAACGACTTATCTTTTAACGCATCGCCAAGCAAACGGAGGTCGCAGCAACTCTGACGCAGACGGAGAAGAACCGTCAACATCTGCATCCGTCCGGCTTCGGGGCCAGATTGCTGACGCAGCGCCTCCACTTTTTCCACGCCATGACGAAGAATCGATTGATACTGATCTTTTTGCAGCGGTGAAGGTTCGCACCACACCACGCTTTCGAGTTTAGGTGGTAAATCTTTTGCCACTTCGGATTTCGTGCGACGCAACACAAAGGGAGCGGTGCGCCAGCGAAGCCGTTGCATGGCAGCTAAATCTGGAATCTCAGCCTGACACGGAACTTCGTATCTCAAACGGAAATCCTCCCGACCTCCCAAGTAGCCCGGCATGAGGAATTGGAAAATCGACCATAAATCACGCACGCCATTTTCCACAGGAGTTCCGGTAATCGCAATTCGAGCGGGGACGTCCAAGCTGCGAGCCGCCTTTGCAGCTAAAGTATCTGGGTTCCGAATGGCGCTGGCTTCATCCAAAATCAACATACTCAAAGGAAGCTCCTGATACCGTTCCAAATCCCGATCCAACAACGCGTAACTCGTAATGAGCACATCCACGGATCCCATTTTGGAAAACTCCTTACTCCGCTTCGCTCCGTGCATCACAAGCACACTCAAATCGGGCACAAACTTCTTCGCCTCATCGCGCCAGTTACCGAGCAAAGTAGCGGGACAAACAATCAATGCGGGACCCCGACGCGCTTCTTCCTCGCCCTCTTCGGCTGCGTTCTTTTTCCATAGTTGCAAACAAGCGAGCGCCTGCAACGTTTTTCCCAATCCCATATCATCGGCCAACAGCGCTGCGCCTCCATGTTTCATCCTGCGATACAACCATTCCACACCCGTGCGCTGGTAATCGCGCACGATGGAATCCAAATGACTCGGTAAATCCGGCACAGGAAATTCATTTTCTTTTTCCTCGACCTCATCACTGTAATAATTTTTCAACTGACGTAAATAAGCCGACTGCTGGGCTGGGAAACGATACATGCCCGCTTCTTGTCGAGGATCGGTATCCAGCATGAACCCGTCCATGACGTCGGCATCAAACTGAGAAATCACGGCTTTTCCGCCTCGCGGAAGCGTTAGGCTACGGCTCCCCGACATCAATAACTTCCTCACCTCTTCGCCGCTGAGCGTTTGATTGCCACATTGCCACGCCACCTCGCAGGACAACCAATCTTCTCCGCTTCCCGCAAAACCACGTCCACCCGATTCTCTATCTTGATGGCCTTCGTATTCGCGCACAGAAATTTTAGGAATAATCCGATGCACTCGCGATGCCACACGCCCGAGTTTTTCTTCGGTCTTCACCTGCCACACTTTTTTCAACTCAGGCAACCTCACGGTAAGAAAATCCAACACCTCATCTTCCCCACGCAATAACATCACGCCACCTCCATCTAATATGGTAAATCCAGCCCGCCGCATCTTCGCTTTTGCCGTCATCTCGGCATCGCTATTTCTCACCCACCATCGACCATAATACTCTTCATCCATAATGGGAAACAGCGCGTTATCCGATGATTTCTGAGCTCCAATTTCAACCTTCACTCCATTGGGGTAAACCGCTGTCAAAACCGCCTGAAGTGCACGTGTGGATCCTGCAATTTCCAACACAATCTGCGGAACCGCCTCCTTGATCTCGATCCCCCCTAAATCTTCTGGGAGTTGATACATTTCACCTAGGGCTGGCAACATCCGAATCAGCGATTGCGTGGTCATTTCCTGCCATTCGCCTGGCTCTGGCGCGGAACTAGCATCGCTGGCATCAATCATCAGACGCCCCGCATCCTCATCCCATTCTGCCAAAGATTTTCCCAAAACCATCAAACCATCCCCCACCATGCGCATCCACGCAGTTTCCCCCGTCTCTCCGTCAATTTCGATTTCCAACACGGGCTTCAAGCGCCCCATACGCACCTCCATCGGTTTTTTCCCACGAAACACACGGCGGTGATCGCTCAAAGATCGATAAAACCCCGACACCTTATCCTCGGGCAGCGACAGCAACGCCGCTCCACCCAAACCAACATTGCCCACCAACCAATCCGTCAGCGTTTGGTCAGCCTCATCCGTCTGGTCTTCCACCCCTTTCAAATGCACAGAGCGCTCCCCTTCATTGGGAAATTTGGGAGAAAGTCTCACCTCAAGCGGGATCGCAGGAACTTGAGGTGTCGCCTTCTTTTTATCTGAAGCATTCTTTTGCGATGAAACATTTTCCGTCTTCGCGGGGCGAGCCAACACTCCAATGCCCGCCAACATCAACGCTGTGGCGTGCTCACACAGCGCACCAGTCCTCCGCGCCATCGTGCAGGTGCAATGGTTGCGAATTTCATGAGGGCCGAGCACTTTCACCACCACGCGGAGCGGTCGTTTTCCGCTACCAATCAACCCTTGAAAAATAAGACCATCCTCCCCCTTCCGCGCAACCTCCACGAGCTTACCCGCTTTCAACAAATCCCTAGCTTCCCTAAAAACGCGAGGTCCTGCCGATTTTCCAATCCATTGTTCTGTAACTTCCATCATCTTTTTTGTGTTTGTCGAGCGCATCTACCGCCAAGCCACACGGACTTTGCCCTATTGATCGCCCAGTGCAACCCCATGTTTCCAAGTTTTCAAGATCGGTTCATTTTTGTCTTTGGTGTGAGGGGGTTATTGTGCATCTTCCCCGCACCCCCCAAATCCTCTTCCCAGACCGACTTCAAAAGATGAAAATTATCGCTATAGCCAACCAAAAAGGAGGCGTTGGAAAAACCACCACCTCCATCAATTTATCCGCAGCACTCGCAGCAAAAGGACAGCGCGTGTTATTGGTTGACCTCGACCCTCAGGCAAATGCGACCAGCGGAATCGGCTCTGAACCCGACGGCCAAGAAAGTATGTATTTCCCCCTCCTTGGCGAGTGTTCGATGGAGGAAAAAATCATCCCGTCCCGACTCGACAACCTCTTCCTTGTCCCATCGGGCATGGATCTCGCCGGCGTCGAAATTGAACTCGCACGCCGAGATGACCACCTCATGCGCCTCCGTAGCCTCTTTTCTAAACCTAAAGAGCAAAACCACTACGATTTCTGCATTCTCGACACCCCGCCATCACTCGGCGTCCTTATGACATCTGCGCTCGCGGCCGCCGATGAAATTCTCATCCCGCTCCAGTGCGAGTGGTTTGGTTTGGAAGGATTAGCTAAAATCGTTCAAGTCATCGAACAAATCCGAGACACTGGAGCAAATCCCAATGTGATTCTCGAGGGGATTCTCATGACCATGTATGATGGGCGAACCAACCTCTCACGCCAAGTCGTTGAGGAAGTTTCCAACTATTTCCCAAATCAGATTTATAAAACCGTCATCCCGCGCTCCATTCGCATCGGCGAAGCGCCCAGCCACGGAAAAACAATCTTCGAACACGACCCCAACGGCACGGGAAGTAAAGCTTACAACAACGCGGCCGATGAATTTCTCACCCGCCACTCGGTTAGCGGTCCAAAACTGGCGCAAAACAAATAAGCCTAAAATCCGCAATTGGGTCATC
>CAZOWD010000142.1:0-1082 GCA_964583225.1 uncultured Verrucomicrobiales bacterium
GACCGCGCGTATTACAAGCTCGAACGCATCGATGCCACGCAAGACACCGCGGGCACCAGCGGACAAGTCGTCTCCCACAAAGTGGAAAAATACAAACGCATCCCACTCAAATCAGGCGACACACTCACCAGTGGCGACCTCGTAGAAGTCGAACTCCACTTCCACAGCAAAAACGACTACGAATACCTCATGTTTAACGATTGGAAACCTGCCGGCCTCGTCAACATCGAAGTCCGAAGTGGCTACACCAGCAACAACAGCGCTGACGGCACACACACTGGCATCAACGCCTACATGGAAGTTCACCGCGAAAAAACCTCCTTCTTTGTCCGCCAACTCGCCCGTGGCGAATCCAGCCTCAGTTACCGACTTCGCGCCGAGATTCCCGGCACCTTTAGCGCCCTCCCCACCCAAGCCGAAGCCATGTATGCTCCCGAGCTCCGAGCCAACTCCGACGAAATAAAAATCAACGTCACCGATCAATAACCTACTCCTCGGAAATACGCGATTCCTTCAAGCGGAACTTCTGATGATAATGCCCGCCGTTGTGTGTTTTGCAACAAGCGTAACATGCAGCGCGGCGTTTCATCTTCCGCACCCGCTCAAACGACACCCCACACTCGGGGCAGGTGTAGCGCCACTGACGTTTCATCTTACGGCCTGGTAACGGCAAAGAATGGGTCACCCGTTCGCCCGGAATCCCCAAATCAACACACGCTTGCTGCCACTCCGCTCCGTGCGCCTTGATCCTACGTCGCCCCGCCCGAGCATACGCCACAATGTGCGCAAGCTCATGCAGCAAAGTCCCCTGCACCTCTTCTGGAGCGATCTCCTGCAGTTTGGGATTCAACTCAATCCGAGCGCAAGGCCAGAACGCACGCCCCGCCGTCGTGCGCATTCGCGGGTTCCACTGCACCACTACCTTCAAGGCAACCGCATCAAGCCCCAAACGCTTCAACAAACCGACACACTGATCCGTCAACTTCGGATCCACGCCCAAAAGCGCCTCCTTTTTCACCTCGGGAGATTTAGCCTTCCCCGACTTTTTAATTTTAGAAAAAATAAACTCCAACTGCCGCACG
>CAZOWD010000142.1:1182-5631 GCA_964583225.1 uncultured Verrucomicrobiales bacterium
TAGCCAGTAGTCGCTGCGACAGTCATGTTAAACCTAAAATGAGAAAATTCACCTTACGCTTGCGGCTACTCGCTACTCGCTACTTGCTACTCAATCCCCCCTATTTCTGCCCAACTAAAAAATCCAAACTCTCCTCCACCCGCTTTTCTGAGACTTTGACTTTTCGGGGGAAGCTGGGGGCAAATTCGGCGACTTTCCACTCCATCATCAACCATCCCACCGCCCACAGGTTGGTGTCGTTAGGCGATTCTTTCCAAAGCGGATACCAGCGATCCCAGAGCCGCTGAATGCGTTCCCGTTTTTCATCGTCCTTGATAAGGGGCAGGCTTTTGAGCCGTTTGATCCGCTCTTCTTGCGCTTTAAAATACCGTGCGTAATCGGTAAACCGACCGTATCCCGCACGCCAAACAAACCCTCGGTGAAGCAACCAGTGGTGCTCTTCTGCTAAATCTTCCGCAACCACCCACAAGTTGCGGTCGTCTTTGTGATCCTCCACCCAATCGCTCACCCAACGGTAGCTATCTAACATGGATTCAAATCCGTTCCCCACTTTCAATGCACATTCGTAAAGCTCGCCCTTACCTCGGGAGCAAGCGGCCTCAAATTCTTCTGCATTGCGGGGAAGTTTACTCTTGAGATTGGTTGTGCCGGAAATGGCACCTTCGCAAGCGATGCGTAACATATCCACCATCATCTCGCCCTTCCCAGAATCCATCACGGGCATCATCATTTTTCCCATCATGCCCAACGGGAATTTACGGCGCACATAATCAACCTGACTCGCCTCCGCGATTTGAAATAAACGCACACATCCAGCGCGGTGGCTTTCCTCCGCCTCAGCACGTTCTAAAAAGGCCCGCATCCCCACCGTTTCTCCCTCATCTACGAGAGCGGGAAATACACCATCGTCTGTCTCCTCTGGGATTTCGCCAAAATCCCAACCTTCACCTCCGGTCATCTCCCATTCTTCGTTTACTTGAATTTCGCGACGCTCCCGAATGACTCCGCTGAGCTTCTGGCGAATTTCTTCAGCGTGTTCGCTCATGCCTAGCTCTTTTTCGTCCTCACTCCACACCCGCACTTTTGGACGCAAGTTGTCGGGGAGTCGATCGAGATCAAACATGGAAACCTCCGTGAGATGCCCGCTCCGTTGGGTGAGAAATTCGGCAAGTTCAACAAGGAGGTCACGCGACGGCTCCCAACCGTCCCACTCCGCCACAAATGCCTGCGCCGCCTCGCGCCCTGGCGAACACCGCTGACGTTGCACTTTCGGTAGCGATCGAATGAGTAAAAACACACGCTCCTCCAAAAGCCCCGGCACCCCCCAACTCGGCAAAAAATCAGGAAAATCAGCCAGGTCTTCGAGACCAATCTCAAAAACAACGCCATCCGCCCGTTCGCCTGGCGATTGCGTGTAGCTCACATCGTAGCTTTTTCCATTGTGCCAAATCACATCTGGAAACGCCTCCAAATCTTCCATTTCTCCCCAAACGCAATCCTGCACGGATACCATGAGCTTGCGCTCGTTGTTACCCGTTGTGCGCCATTTTTGAAATGCCTTTGCGGTGCAAATTTGCTCAGGGATTCTATCGTAGAAAAAATCAAAAACCGCCTCGTCCGACCAAAGCCCGCCACTGCGTCGGAGTTTGTGCTCGGCACTTTCCACCTCCTCCCGCACCTTGGCGAGCCGTTTGAGAAATTTTCCTTTGGTCCGCAAACCTCCACCCAAAATAGCCTCGCGAATAAACACCTCATGCGCTTCTTTAGGATTGACCCTGCCGTAAAAAATCCGCCGACCATCCACAAGCGTGAGCCCCCCGCAAAGCACGGTTTCTTTTCCGTAAACAGCTCCTTGTCGCTCATCCCATCGGGGGGAATGATAGCGCCTTCGGCAGAGGTGAGGCACGATTTCCTCCACCCATTTTACGTTTATCTTAGCCACTTTTCGCGCCCAAACGCGGGATGTCTCCACCAACTCAAACGCTAACAACCACTCGGGTTTCTGTTTCCCAAATAGCCCAGAACCAGGAAAAATGGCAAACTCCCGTCCACCCGTGCTCCGGTAGGTGCGTTGTTCTTTGGACCAAAATCCAAACTGCATCGGGATGCCCGCCATGAGAGATTTATGCATTTCGTCCTCGTCTCCCCACGCGCTCCGCTCACTGGGAAGCGGTGGAATTTTTACTTTGAGAGTTTCCCGAACAAGCCGATGGAGTTCGGACACAATCTGATCCCACTCCATCACCCTGCGAAAACTCAAATAGTTCTGTTTGCAATACTTGCGAAGTTGATTCCGCTTAAACCGACGCTTTTCACGAAATGCGCTAATCGCCGACCAAATGTGCAGAAGAGTGAGAAAGTCGGAATCTTCATCGTTGAACTTTTTATGCGCATTGTCCGCCTCGGTTTGTTTTTCCTGAGGGCGTTCGCGCACATCCATCACGCTCATGCCTCCGACCATCACCAACACGGCATTGAGCACTTTGCGGTGAGACGCCTCAATGAGCATACGCCCTAAACGAGGATCGAGAGGGAGTCGGGAAAGTTTGTATCCGATGTCCGTGAGCGGGCCATCTTTCTCCATCGCCCCAATTTCCACCAACGTCCGATGCCCCTCGCTGATGGCGCGAGTCGAGGGCGGACTAAGGAAGGGAAACTCCCTTACATCGGGCAAACGAAGAGATTTCATCCGAAGAATCACTCCCGCAAGCGAGCTTCGGCGAATTTCGGGATCGGTATATTCGTCAGCGTTCTCAAGCGTTTCCTCGCTGTAAAGACGCACGCAAACGCCCTCCTGCACCCGACCACAACGTCCGCGACGTTGGCGCGCGCTGGCTTGACTGATTTGTTCGACTTGGAGTCGCTGGATTTGCCGCACGGGGTTCCATCGGCTGACCCGAGCCAACCCGCTATCGATGACGTAAACGATCCCGGGAATCGTCACGCTGGTCTCCGCTACATTGGTTGCCAAAACGATACGCCGTTTCGGACCACCCACCTTAAACACACGCTCCTGCTCATCCAGTCCAAGCCGCGCAAAAAGCGGTAAAATATCCGTGTTGGGAAATTTTCTCCCCTCTAAAATATCCGCACACTCACGGATCTCGCGCTCGCCAGGAAGAAAAATAAGCACATCGCCTCGGCCATCGAGATCCGTCACCCACTCCACCGCGCGGGCAACGTGGCGGGAAAGGTCCTCGCCATCGGTCAGCGGAGGCAAAAAATGATCCTCTACGGGGAACGTTCTTCCCTCGACATTCACGATGGGAGCGTCGTTAAAATACTCAGAAAATTTCCCAGAATCCATCGTAGCAGAGCTCACCACCACACGAAGATCTTTCCGGCGTTTGAGTAGGTTTTTGAGATAACCGAGCACAAAATCGATGTTCAAACTCCGCTCATGGGCTTCGTCAATGATCAGCGTATCGTATTGCTTGAGGTTTCTATCTCGCTGAGTTTCAGCAAGTAAAATACCATCGGTCATAAACTTAATCACCGTTTCGTCCTGCACTTTTTCTACAAAACGAACCTGATACCCCACTCGATCTCCCAGACCGGTCCCCATTTCTTCTGCCACCCGACGCGCCACCGTAGCGGCCGCCAACCTGCGAGGTTGGGTGCAACCGACCCGACCCGATTTCCCTTCCTCACACGCCAACTCATAAGCCATTTTGGGAAGCTGGGTGGTTTTACCGCTACCCGTTTCACCAACCACAATCACCACCTGATGGTTCCGCATCGCCTCCAGTATTTCATCGCGCCGCTGAGCGACGGGAAGATCCGGATAGCGAATGTTAGGTAATTCCCGATTGCGAGGAGATCGGGATGTTTTTTTAGGAGCCTGCGGCATGGGCAAAAGCGTCTTGAGTCTCAGAGAAAGAGTCAAGCGTCAGGTTATAGAAAGCTAACTCAATCTAAAAACTTCCCAGGGTTGAGGATATTTTTAGGATCGA
This sequence comes from uncultured Verrucomicrobiales bacterium, assembly GCA_964583225.1. Taxonomy (GTDB): domain Bacteria; phylum Verrucomicrobiota; class Verrucomicrobiia; order Verrucomicrobiales; family Akkermansiaceae; genus Oceaniferula. The sequence continues at coordinate 5,136 of CAZOWD010000142.1, forward strand.
GAGCGTGTTTAATCGCTTGATGCGTTTGAATGGAAACATCACCTAGTGCTTGGCGAATCCAACGTTTTTTGGCGAGTCCAATGCCGTGTTCACCGCTGATCACGCCATCGTTTTCGATCACCCAAGTGAAAAGCCGATCAAGCGCCCCGTCCGCAACCTTTTTCACCTCGGGATCCGAATAATCCGCCACCATGATATTGGTGTGAATGTTGCCGTCGCCCGCATGACCAAAACACGCCACGGGGATGCCTGTATCTTTTTGGAGTTGCTCGGCAAAGTTGACCAGAGCCACGAGCTTCGAACGAGGAACCACGATGTCTTCGTTCAACTTTCTAAGCCCCGTATGTTTGAGCGAATAGGAAAAATCGCGTCGCATCTGCCAAAGCCGCTCGCAGGCGTCTTCGTTGGGAGCCTCCGTGATATCGATTGCAGCTTGCGCAACAAGAAACTCCCGGAGCTTAGGCAATTCGCGATCCACCGTTTCCGTATTTCCATC
>CAZOWD010000143.1:0-3203 GCA_964583225.1 uncultured Verrucomicrobiales bacterium
ACGCCAAGCGGCTTTCCGCCAAATACGGTGCCGAAATCTACCTCAAACGCGAAGATCTCAACCACACTGGCGCACACAAAATCAACCACTGCCTCGGCGAAGCTCTGCTCGCTAAAAAAATGGGTAAAACCAAACTCATTGCGGAAACTGGAGCAGGCCAACACGGCGTAGCGCTCGCCACCGCAGCAGCACTTCTCGGCATGGAGTGTGACATTTACATGGGCGAAGTGGACATCGCCAAAGAACATCCAAACGTCGTGCGCATGCACATTCTCGGAGCCAAAGTCGTGCCCGTTTCCCACGGACGCAAAACGCTCAAAGAAGCTGTCGATGCCGCATTTGAAGCCTATCTTGCCGACCCCGTTTCTCAGTTTTACGCCATCGGATCCGTCGTAGGACCTCATCCGTTCCCTAAAATGGTGCGCGATTTCCAATCTATCGTTGGAAACGAAGCTCGCGAGCAAATGCTCGAAATGACAGGAAAACTTCCCGACCACCTCGTAGCTTGCGTGGGTGGTGGATCCAATGCCATGGGACTTTTCTCTGCATTCCTCGATGACGAAAGCGTTTCGCTACACGGAGTCGAACCTTCAGGTCGCGACTTAGAAACCACGGGCGAACACGCAGCCACACTCACCAAAGGAACGCCTGGCGTCATGCACGGGTTTAAATCCTACATGCTTCAGGACGAAGACGGCGAACCTGGTAAAGTTTACTCCGTTGCAAGTGGACTCGACTACCCATCCGTCGGCCCACAACACAGCTACCTCAAAGACATCGGCCGCGTAAATTACGAAACGATCAATGACAAAGAGGCAATCGACGCCTTTTTTGATATTTCTCGACTCGAAGGCCTCATCCCCGCCATCGAATCCGCCCACGCCATCGCCTATGCTACCAAATTAGCGAAAAAAGGTGAAACGATCCTCGTCAACCTCTCTGGTCGTGGCGACAAAGACATCGATTACGTGGTCGAGCAATACGGCAAAGACTACGGGATTTTGTAAAACCCCACCGAAACTCGGGCTATTTTTCTGAGACAGGGCTAACGCCATTTATAAAGTGATTAGCCCTGTCACAGCACAGCCAACAAAACCTCCCCCTCTCATTTGCCTTGATCACAAAAGCTTTCATCCTCGGCGCGGGACTCGGCACACGCCTCCGCCCGCTCACCGATGTGCTACCCAAGCCACTGGTTCCCATTTTTCATGAACCCATGGCAAACTACGCTCTGCGCCATTGCCAATCCGCAGGCATCAACGCGTTCGCCATCAACACCCACCACATCCCCGAAGCGTGGCAAACCGCCTACCCCGACCACTCATTTAACGGGGCATCTCTCCAATTTTTCCACGAGCCTACCCTCCTAGAAACGGGAGGTGGCATCCGCAACATCGCCTCATTCATCGGTGACGATCCCATTCTAATTTACAATGGCGACATCCTCACGGATATTGATATTCAGCGACTCATCGCCCATCACGAGGCTTCAGGAAACACAGCCACCCTCGCCCTTCGCTCATCAGGAGAAAATTGCAACGTCAACATAAACGGCGACCAAGTCACCGACATGAGAAATCTGCTCGGCAACGCCCCCGGAACGCATCAGTTTACGGGCGTTTACTGCATCAACCCTGAGATTATCGACCTCATTCCCGATGAAAAAATCGTCTCGGTCGTCCCCGCTTTCATCGAACTAATCAAACGCCAAAAACTCGGAGGCGTCGTGCTCGATGAAGGAGAGTGGTTCGATATTGGCAACCCCGATGCTTACCTAGCCATTCACCAATATCTTCGCAACCACCCCGTGCCTCGCACCGATGCCATTCACCCCGATGCCATCATCCACCCCACCGCCCAAGTCGATCCAGACACCTGCGTCATCGGGCCAGGAGCCACCATTTCAGCGGGAGCCAAACTAACCGATACCATCGTCTGGCCCAAGGTCACGGTGCCTCCAAACTCCGAACTCCACCACGCAATCTGCCACGTCTAACACCCTTCCAATTCATCAAGAAGTCAATAAATCACTCTTGACTCTTCATTCTCAACTCTTACCTCTACTCCCACATGCCCACCGACACCTTACTCACCGCTATCCGCACTCACCTTGATCTAGGTCCCACGCACACCTGCGTGATCGAGCCAATCACCAAGGGAGCCTCCGGTCGCACCATCGTCCGTTTGCATCCTGAAGGATTCCCTACTTACATCGGAATCCACTACACGATGGAGAGAAAGGATAATGCCAACTACTTGCCAGTAGCCAATTTCCTCAAAGAGGCTGGCTTTAATGTGCCCGAAGTTATTTACGATAACCCAGGCCGCCGCGTTGCTCTCGTCGAAGACCTTGGCGATGTCGATCTACTCAGCATGAAAGACGAACCGTGGAGCGTGCGCGAACCCTACTACCGGTCAGCGCTCGAACAACTCGACAAACTCTTTTACACTCGCCCACCCAAAGACCTCGAGTTTCAACCACCATTCGACACCGCACTTTACCGATGGGAGCAAAATTACTTTTTCGACCAACTCGCGGACGAATTTCTAGGCATGAACCCAGCACTTCTGGATGAGCTTTCAGAGCACCCCGCTCTCGAGCAAATGGCAAAAGACCTCGGAGCGTCTTCTAGAAACTTGGTGCACCGCGATTTCCAATCGCAAAACATCATCGCCAAAGACGGAAAAGCGTGGCTCATTGACTTCCAAGGAATGCGTCGGGGGCGTCAAGAATACGACCTAGCCTCCCTTGTTTACGACCCCTACATGAACCACTCACCCGAGGAACGGCAAAAATTGCTCGACCTCTGGGAAGAGGTTTCGGAGGAAGAACCCATCGCTCCCATTCTCCAAAAATGCGCCACTCAGCGACTCATGCAAGCCATGGGAGCTTACGCAAAAATTGGTCGCGAACCTCACCAAGAATGGTTCCTCCAGCACATTCCTACAGCGGCGAACATCCTCAAGGATGTCATCGAAGGATCTGACCTCGAGGAGCCTCTCATGCCCGTGATCGAGGCCACGATCAACCACTTTGACAAATAACCCATCAACTGTCGAGAAATCATGAAACTTCGCGATTTCTCGGCTCGTTTTCTCATCGCCGTTCTCACGTTGGGAATCGGAATAGGAAACCTCTTGATCGCGCATTTTGGCTTCGCTCCGCTTCCTCAGTGGATCAACCAAGCGGATGCCACCTCGGT